>WSMP01000024.1 GCA_013316495.1 Angelakisella sp. | reverse complement strand
GCCCTGGGAGGAGCACGCCGCCCAGGCCTTCCTGCGGGTGGCCGGTATGGAGCCGGATGCTCTGGAGACCTTCTTCCCCGGCGCCCGGTTCTTGGAGCCCTTGGCAGCGGGGGAGGCGGCCTTCATCACCGCCCCCGCCACCCAGGGGGAGGTGGACGCCGCCCTGGAGGCCGCCGGAGCCGCCGGCGGAAAGCTCCTTTCCCGCATCACCGTCCTGGAGGGCAGCCGATGAGGGTGGATATCCGGGTCCCCGCCACCAGCGCCAACATCGGCGCCGGCTTCGATTCCCTGGGGCTGGCGGTGCAGATGCACAACCGGGTGGTGCTGGAGCCCTGGGAGGGGGTGGAGGTCCTCTCCCTGGACGGCACCGCGGTGCCCGCCGGTGAAAACAACCTCGTCTACAAAACGGTGAAGTACCTCTTTGATATCTGCGGAAAGCCCCTGCCGGGGCTGCGCATCCAGCAGGAAAACCCCATCCCCATGGCCAGGGGGCTGGGGAGCAGCTCCGCCTGCATCGTGGCGGGGCTGATGGGGGGCAACACCCTTATGGGCAGCCCCCTTTCCCAGGAGGACATTATCCACATGGCCGCCACCATGGAGGGCCACCCGGATAACTCCACCCCCGCCATCCTGGGGGGACAGGTGAGCGCCGCCATCGAAAACGGCCGGGTCTTTTACTGCCGCCAGGAGCTGCGGGACGATTTGCGCTTTGCCGCCATCATCCCGGATTTTGAGCTGAAGACCAGCGCCGCCAGGGCCGCCCTCCCCAAGGAGATAAGCCGGGCGGACGGGGTCTTTAACCTCAGCCGGGCCGCCCTGATGGCCATGTCCCTTGCCGCCGGGCAGTACGAAAACCTGCGGGTGGCCGCCCAGGACAGGCTCCACCAGCCCTACCGTCTGGAGCTGATTCCGGGGGCCAGGGCGGTGATGGACTGCGCCCTGGAGTTTGGGGCCTACTGCACCTATATCAGCGGGGCCGGCTCCACCCTGATGGCGGTGGTGGGGACGGAAAACAGCAGCTTTTTGCAGCGGCTGCGGTGCTGGATGGACGGCCAGGGGTACGGCGGCTGGCGGCTGCTGCTCCTTCCGCCGGATAACGGCGGGGCGCGGCTCACCACAGAGGAGGGATAGTATGAGCCTCATTGTACAAAAATTCGGCGGCAGCTCGGTGCGGGACGCCCAGCGGGTGCTGAACGTGGCCCGCCGGGTCACCGAGACCTACGCCAGGGGGAACAGCGTGGTGGTGGTGGTCTCCGCCCAGGGGGACACCACCGACGACCTCATCGAAAAGGCCAGGGAGATAAATCCCAAGGCCAACAAGCGGGAGATGGACGTGCTCCTTTCCAGCGGGGAGCAGATTTCAATCGCCCTCTTAGCCATGGCGATTGAGGGCCTGGGCTATCCCGCCAAGTCCCTCACCGGGTGGCAGGCGGGCTTTGTCACCGATTCCGCCCACGGCAACTCCCGCATCCGCCGGGTGGAGACGGAGCGGATCAAAAACGAGCTGGACAAAGGGAACATCGTCATTGTGGCGGGGTTCCAGGGCCTGAACCGGTACGACGACATCACCACCCTGGGGCGGGGCGGCTCGGACACCAGCGCCGTGGCCATCGCCGCCGCCTGCCGGGCGGACCTGTGCCAGATCTACACCGACGTGGAGGGGGTCTACACCGCCGACCCGCGGCTGGTGCCGGGGGCCGGGAAGCTGGCGGAGATCTCCTACGACGAGATGCTGGAGCTGGCCAGCCTGGGGGCCCAGGTGCTCCACAACCGCAGCGTGGAGATGGCGAAGAAATACAATGTTCCCCTGGAGGTGCTCTCCAGCCTTACCGAAGCGCCGGGGACGGTCATCAAGGAGGTGGCAAAGGTGGAAAAAATGCTGATCAAAGGGGTGGCGAAGGATGACGCCGTCACCCGTATCTCCCTCATCGGCCTGGCGGACGTGCCCGGCATCGCCTTCCGTATCTTCTCCGCCCTGGCGGCCCGGAAGATAAACGTGGATATCATCCTTCAGTCGGTGGGCCGGGACAACACCAAGGACATTTCCTTCACCGTGGCGGACAGCCAGCGGGAGGAGGCCATGGAGGTGGTGAACCAGCTGAAGGGCGCCCTGCGGGCCAAGGACGTGGCCTGCGACGGGGTGAGCAAGGTTTCCGTGGTGGGGGCCGGGATGGAATCCAACCCCGGCGTGGCCGCCATGATGTTTGAGGCTCTGGCGGAGGCCAACATCAACATCCAGATGATCGCCACCAGCGAAATTAAAATTTCGGTGCTCATTGAGCGGGAGGATAGCCTGCGGGCCATGCGGGTGGTCCACGAGGCCTTTGCGGGGTAGCGGCGGGCCGCCGGTGTCACGCCCACCGGGGTGCCCCCGGTGTCACGCCCTACCCGCCCCCCGTGGGGGCTTAACCCTTCAGATAGCGAAAGCTACTGCCTGGAGTCTTGGACTTGGTGAAGTCCCGCCAAAGAAACCACACAGCCTGCCCCCGGATTTAGGGAAAAGGGAAGTTTTTTCCACTTTTCTTCCAAATCCGGGGGCTGCATCTTGTAAAAACCCTTCCGGGATGGTATCCTATAAGCAGTCCTCCGGGGAAACTGGAGGGCGGACAAAAACAGAGTAGGAGCCTTTGCGTCAAGTGCCGCCGGGACGGGGAGTTGCCGGGCGGACGAAAAGGGAGAGAAACCCTTGCGGTAATGGCTCCGCATCCCGCTGTACCATAGTTGCACTCCGCCGGGCGGACTTTTGCCGTCCTGCCGTGCATACGGTACAAACCGATGCACGAAAGGAGTGTATTTTTTGTACAAAAATCCAGAATCTCTTTCCCTTGCCAGCCCCTTTTCCCGGAGCTACTGGCGCACCGCCCTCCGGGAGCTGCAAAACCTGCGGATGCTGACCCTGGCGGCCATTGTGGTGGCCCTGCGCATCGTCCTCAGCGGCCTGTATATCCCCCTGGGGGATAACCTGAACATCTTCTTCGGCTACTTCGTCAACAGCCTGGGGGCGGCCATCTACGGGCCGGTGGTGGCGCTGCTTTCCGGCTTTGCCACCGATGTGCTGGGGTACTTCGTCCACCCCACCGGCCCCTTCTTCCCCGGCTATGTCCTTTCCACCATGCTGGGCTCCTTCTTCTACGCCCTCTTCTTCTACCGTGCCCGTGTCACCGCCCTGCGGGTGGTGCTGGCAAAACTTTCGGTAAACCTTTTGGTAAACGTGGGGCTGGGGGCCCTGTGGAGCGCCATCCAGTTCAGCAAGGGGTATTACTACTACCTTGTAAAGAGCCTTGCCAAAAACATCGGGCTGCTGCCGGTGGAGGCGCTGCTCCTTTGGCTCTTCCTCCGGGCCATGGCGCCTATCTGCGCCAAAAACGGACTGCTGCCGAAGCAGGAGAAAAAAAACTAAAGCAGCAAATGGCATAAAAGACAGCTGGGCAAACCCCGGCTGTCTTTCCTTTTCCACTTTTGGCAGTATCCTAAAACTCCAGGCAGTCATTTTCGCATTCCGCACAGGTCAAGGACCGGACTTTTCGTCCGGTCCGGGTAGGGCGTGGCTCCGGGCACAGCTCGGTCGTTCTTTGCCTCCTGCACCATTTTAAACTCCAGGCAGTCATTTTCGCATTCCGCACAGGTCAAGGACCGGACTTTTCGTCCGGTCCGGGTAGGGCGTGGCTCCGGGCACAGCCCGGTCATTCTTTGCCTCCTGCACCATTTTAAACTCCAGGCAGTCATTTTCGCATTCCGCATAGGTCAAGGACCGGACTTTTCGTCCGGTCCGGGTAGGGTGTGGCTCCGGGCACAGCCCGGTCGTTCTTCTTTTCGCTTCCTTTTCTTCTCACGAGTGAGAAGAAAAGGAAGAAAAGCTCTACGCTGTCTCCTCCAACAGCTCCTGGGTGAGGCGGGCGGCACAGGCCACCAGCCGCCCGCAGGGGCGGGCCTTATAGTACTCCGGGGTGCGGTCGGCGGGCTCCGGCCCCGGCTCCCCCTGGAGCTTTTCCAGCAAATCGGCGCACCGCAGGTGCCCCTGCTCCTCCTGGAAGCGCTGGCAGAGGCGCTGAATCAAATCATAGTGCTGCTGCTTGGCCGGCTTGTCCTCCAAGCCGGTGTAGCCCCGCAGCAGCCCCAGGGCCATCCCCGCGCCGGAAAGGGCCCCGCACAGCTCCCGCATCCGCCCAAAGCCCCCGCCAAAGGAGGAGGCCAGGGCCAGGGCGGTATCCCGCTCCAGGCCGCAGTCGGGGGCAAATGCCAGCAGCACCGCCTGGCTGCAATTGCAGCCGCTTTCAAAATATTCCTGGGCCAGCTGGCCCTTTTTCTCCGGCGCGGTCACTGCTGGTCCTCCAGCTTCTGGGCGGCGGCGTCCAGCCAATCCCCCTCAAAGAGCTCCACCACGCCCTGGTCCACCACCCTGGCGAGGGCGGGATCCATAGGGATGCGCCCCAAAACAGGGATGCCGTTGTGAGCGGCCACCTCGGTGAGGCGGCTTTCCCCGAAGACCTGGATTTCCCTGCCGCAGTCGGGGCAGGTGACGTAGCTCATGTTCTCCACCAGGCCCAGGATGGGGATGTTCATCATCTTTGCCATGTTTACCGCCTTTTCCACAATCACCGACACCAGTTCCTGGGGGGAGGTGACCACGATGATGCCATCCAGGGGGATGGACTGGAAGACGGTGAGGGGCACGTCCCCGGTGCCGGGGGGCATATCCACAAAGAGGAAGTCCACATCCCCCCAGACCACGTCGGTCCAAAACTGCTTCACCACCCCGGAAATCACCGGGCCGCGCCAGATGACGGGGGTGGTCTCGGTCTCCAGCAGCATATTTACCGACATGATGCCGATGCCGGTTTTGCTCCGGGCGGGGTAGAGGCCCGTCTCATCCCCCTGAGCCTTTTCGTGGATGCCGAAGGCCTTGGGGATGGAGGGGCCGGTGATATCCGCGTCCAGGACGGCTGTGCTGTAGCCCTTGCGGTTAAGCAGCACCGCCATCATGCTGGTGACCATGGATTTCCCAACGCCCCCCTTGCCGGACACCACCCCGATGACCTTTTTGATGCAGCTCAGCTCATGGGGGTTTTCCAAAAAGCTCTGGGGAGCCTGTTTCCTTTCGCCGCAGCTCTGGCTGCAAGACCCGCAGTCGTGGGTGCAGCCCTCCGGTGTGTTGGACATAGCGTTTCTCTCCTTTACCGTTCCTTGGCATATAGTATAGGCCCTGCCTCCGCCTTTGTCAACCAGGCGGGGGCCTGCCTTCTTTTTCTTTTCGCGGGAAAAGAAAAAGAAGCAAAAAGAAAAGCGGCCAATGTTTTTATGACACAGTTGGTTTCGTCCAAAGTCTGTGTAGTTTTGGAGATCCCCAGCAGGGGCGCTGCTCTCTACTTTGCCGGGGCCAAGGCGCCCTTTGGGGGCTTCTTCCCCAGGCGGATGGTCTGCACCCGGCCGATGAGGAAGGAGGAGATGGTGACGGTCAGCAGGGAGCAAAGCAGGTTCTTCAGGGGGATGTAGGTGCTGGAAAGGGCCAGCACCACCACGTCGGTGAAGAGATAGGCCCTGGCGATGGGGCATTTCGTCAGGTGGGAGATAGTCATGGCCAAGGCGTCGTCCCCGCCGGCGGCACCCCCGGCCCGGACTGCCAGACCCACCCCCAGGCCCACAAAGCAGGCCCCCAAAAGGGCCGCCGCCACCGGGTGCTCCCGCAGGCTGGGGAGGAGGGGAGGGAAGCGCTCAAAGAGGGCGTACCAGCAGGCGAAGCTGAGGCTTGCCACCAGGGAGCATTTGGCAAACTCCCGCCCCAAAAAGCGAAAGCCGATGAGGTAACAAAAGGCGTCCAGCACCGGGGAAACCAGGGCGGGGGTGACGCCCAGCCAGTGGTCAAAGAAGAGCACCAGCCCCAGGACCCCTCCCTCGGTAATATTGCTTTGGCGGTGGACGTTATAGAGGCCGAAGGCCAGAATGGCGGTGCCCCCCACCAGCATCCCGTACTTTGCAAGGGCGGCGGCGCGCCCCCCTGCCTGGCGGGTATTCATAGTAACAGCTCCTTTCAAGATGACCCATTTATTATAGCAGAACCCTTCTGCTTTTGGCAAAGGCCGTATCCGGGAACGGGGAGGGATAGGCTCCTTCCTCCACCTATCTCCGCCCTTGTTCGAGGCTTTCCTTTTCCCCTTCATTCCCCAAACTTTGACCTGGAGGCCGCTTTCTGGTATAATTTTAAGAAATAGCACCGTTTGGCCCGGTATGCCGGGCCGCCTGGCGCTGCTTCTAAACATTTTGGCGCCGCGTCCGCAGGGGCCGCCCTTTTCCCATCCTATTCCCTGCCCCCCTTCGGTGACACTGGCCCACAGAGCAAAAGGAGTGTGCCCTTTGAACCAATCTTCCATCCCCCAGGAGGCGGAAAACCCCCTGGGGTACGAAAATATCCCAAAACTGCTGCGGGGCTTTGCCATCCCCAGCATTGTGGCGATGCTGGTAAGCTCCCTCTATAACATCGTGGACCAGGTCTTCATCGGCTGGGGGGTGGGCTACCTGGGCAACGCCGCCACCAACGTGGCTTATCCCCTTACCACCATCTGCCTTGCCATCGCCCTGCTTATCTCCGCCGGCAGCGCCTCCCGCTTTTCCCTCTACCTGGGACGGGGGGAGGGAGAAAAGGCCGCCTCCATCGCCGGCAACGCCATCTCCATGGCCCTGGTTTTCGGCCTCCTCTACGCCCTTCTTATCGAGATCTTTCTGGACCCCCTGCTGGGGCTGTTCGGCTCCACCCCGGAGGTATTCCCCTACGCCCAGGAGTACGCCCGCATCACCGCCCTGGGCCTACCCTTCTTCATCCTCACCAAGGTCCTCAGCACCCTGGCCAGGGCGGACGGCAGCCCCCGGTACTCCATGCTTTGCATCACCGCCGGGGCGGTGCTCAACACCATTTTGGACCCCATCTTTATCTTTGTGCTGGGGATGGGGGTGCGGGGAGCGGCCATCGCCACCGTTCTGGGGCAGGTCTTCTCCTTCCTCCTTGCGGCGGTCTACCTTTGGCGGTTCCGCAGCATCCGCCTGGAAAGAAAGCACTTCGCCATCACCCTCTATGAAAGCATCACCATCGTCACCTACGGCATGAGCAACAGCTTCAACCAGGTGGCGATCACCCTGGTGCAGATCGTCCTCAACAACTCCCTGGTGTACTACGGCGCCCTCTCCCCCTACGGCCGGGAGATACCCCTGGCGGCCAGCGGCATTGTGATGAAGACCAACGCCATCCTCCTGGCGATTATCATCGGCATTTCCCAGGGCACCCAGCCCATCATCGGCTTCAACTACGGGGCGGGGCGATACCGCCGGGCGCGGGATACCTACTGGCTGGCTATCCGCTGGAACCTTGTCATCTCCGCCGCGGGCTTTGTGTTCTTCCAGTTCTTCCCCCGGCAGCTGCTCTCCTTCTTCGGCAAGGGGAACGAGCTGTATTACCAGTTCGCGGTGCATTTTATGCGGGTCTTTCTGCTGATGGTGCTGGTAAACGGGGTACAGCTTCTTTCCTCCAACTTCTTTGCCGCCATCGGCAAGCCCTTAAAGGGGATGTTCCTTTCCATGACCCGGCAGGTACTCTTCCTCATGCCCCTGCTGGTGGCGCTGCCCCTGGTCTTCGGCCTGGAGGGCATCCTCTATGCCGGGCCGGCGGCGGATTTGGCCGCCTTCCTGGTGACCCTGGGCTTTATCGTTCGGGAGATGCAAAACATCCGCCGCAAGGAGGAGGCCCTGGCCGCCCCGACATCCTGAAACCAAACGAAAATCCCCCGGACCATGCTGTCTGCACCGTCCGGGGGATTTTACTATTTGTTATTTAATCTCCTTTTTCTCCAAAATGCGCACCGAAAGGAGGAAGGAAAGGCCCAGGGCCACAGCGGTAAACAGGGCGCATCCCGCCAGGAACCCGCCGAGGGTAAGGGACACCTCCAGGCCCCCCTTCAACAGGCCGGGGGCGAACCTTGCCACCACCACCACCAGCAGGCTGGGGACGCCGTAGAAGACCAGCATGGCGGTGCGGCTGCGCTGGGCGCCGAAGCGGTAGTAGAAGGGCAGCGTCACCGCCGCGCCAACCATCCCCGTCAGGGGGGCCAGGACCATCACCAGAAGGGCCTCCCCCGAAAGGGAGCCGCCCCGCAGCAGCAGGCTTGCCCCGTCGATTGCCATGGTGTAAAGGCCGCCGATGGCGAAGAAGAGGAGGGCTGTCAGGTATTTGGCCCCCACAATCTGCCGGCGGGAGAGGGGCAGCACAGCGGCGTACCGCTCCCAGTGGTAAAACTCGTCGTAGCTCATGGTGGAGATGAGGATGCTTACCACCATCACCGAAACAAAGAAGGAGACAAAGGAGTCGCTGCCCATGGAGCCGTAGATTCCGGCGAAGAACAGCATCACCACCGCAATATACAGGGCGTTCTTTTTCATCAGCATAAAATCCTTTAAAACCAGTCCCGTCATTTCTCTTCGCTCCCTTCCCGGTTTTCCCGCACAAGGTAGAGGATAACCTCCTCCAGGTTGGCCCGATCCACCAAAAAATCCGGGTATTTTCGGGCCATGGCGGCCTTATCCCGCACCAGCCCTTCAAAGCCGTGCTTCGTCTGGGTCAGGCCGATGGCATCCCCCGGCTCCACCTCCCCCATCCGGGCGGCGGGACCCTTCAACACCCCATACACCTCCACCAGGGTGTCCTTCTCCTCGGTGAGGAGGGCCCGGCCCCGGTCCACAAAGGTGATGTAATCCGCCACCTTCTCCAGGTCGCTGGTGATATGGGAGGAAAGGAGGATGCCCCGCTCCTCGTCCTGGATAAACTCCTGGAACAGCTCCAGCACCTGCCCCCGCACCATGGGGTCCAGGCCGCTGGTAGGCTCATCCATCAGCAGCAGGCGGGGGCTGTGGGCCATGGCCGCCGCAATCGACAGCTTCATCTTCATCCCCCTGGAAAAATCCTTGATTTTCTTCCCCCAGGGCAGCTCCAGCCGCTTTAAAAGCTGCTCATAGCGCGCCTTATCCCACCGGGGATGGATTTTTCCCAGCACCTTCCCTATCTGGGCGGCGTCCAGCATTTCCGGGAAGGAGCATTCGTCGAAGACCACCCCGATATCCTCCCGGAGGGCGGGGGCCTTGTTCAAATCGCTGCACCCCAGCACCTGGATGGAGCCGCTGTCTGGATGGGCCAGACCCAAAATCAGCCGGAGGGTGGTGGACTTCCCTGCTCCGTTGGGCCCCACCAGCCCCATGATGCTCCCCGCCGGGACGGCCAGGTCCATTTTCAGGTGGAAACCAGGGTAATCCTTGGCCAAATCTTTTACTTCTAGTATATTTTTCTGCAAAATATCCAATTTATTGCGCCTCCTCGTACAATTTCTCCAGCCGCTCCAGCAGCTCCTCCCTGGATAGCGCCGCCTCCTTGGCAAGGGTGGCGGCGGCCCGCAGGTGCTGCTCCAGCTTTCCCTCCTGCTCCCGGCGCACCTCTTCCCGGCCGGGGTGGGCGGCGAAGCTCCCCTTGCCGGCCACCGAGCAGAGGTAGCCCGCCTGCTCCAGCTCCTCGTAGGCACGCTTTGTGGTGATGACGCTGACCCGCAGCTCCTTCGCCAGCTGGCGCATGGAGGGGAGGGCCTCCCCTTCTTGCAGCTGGCCGGTTTGAATCAGCCGTTTCACCTGCTCCCGAATCTGCTCATAAAAGGGCTGGCCGCTGCTGTTGTTTAAGATGACATCCAACCCGTCGCCTCCCTATCTGTATATATCGTATATATACAGTATCACACCCAGGAGCAAATGTCAACCCCTTTTTCGGGAAGGGAGCCAAATCACCCCAAAAATAGAAGGAGCCGCTGCTTCACGGCTCCTTTGGTCATTCTTCTTTTTGCTTCTTTTTCTTCTTTTGCAAGAAGAAAAAGAAGGCAAGGCTCAGAAGCCGCCCGGTCCTTGACCTGGAGCGACTTTTCGTGTATGATAGGTATAGACATGGTTTTGAAAACCACATTCCAAGGGCCCGCTTTCAGGGCGGCCCAGAAAAGAGGTACTGTCCTATGAGCACCTGGAAAATCGCTGCCGACAGCTCCTGCGACCTGCGGGAAGGAATCGAGCCTCTCCCCGGCCTCAGCTTTTCCATTGTCCCCCTGAAGATACGGGTAGGCATCCAGGAATTTACCGACGACAACCAGCTGGACCTTGCCGATATGAAGAAGGCCCTGGCCTCCTTTGACGGCCCCACCTCCTCCGCCTGCCCCAGCCCGGAGGAATGGGCCAGGGAGTTTGATGAGGCGGACTGCTCGGTGGCCATCACCATGACCAGCGCCCTCAGCGGCACCTTTAACAGCGCCGTGGTGGGGCGGCGGATGGCCCTGGAAAAGGATCCGGACAAAAAAATCCTGATTCTGGATACCAAATCCACCGGCGGCCAGATGGCGCTGCTGGTTTGGTATGTGCGGGGGCTTATCGCCCAGGGGCTGTCCTTCGAGGATGTGGCCCGCCAGGCGGTGGCCTACAACCGCACCCTCCGGCTGCTCTTTACCCTCTCCTCCTTCGATACCCTGGTGAAAAACGGCCGGATGAACAAGCTGGTGGGGGTGGTAGCCAGCAAGCTGGGCATCCGCATTGTGGCGGAGGCCTCGCGGGAGGGGAAAATCCAGGTCCTTTACAAAATCCGGGGCCAGAGCCGCGCCCTGGACACCCTGGTGGCGGAGATGAAGCGCCAGAAGCCGGGGCCCGGCGAAGGAGGAGTGGTCATTTCCCATTGCAGCAACCCCCTGGGGGTCCGCTACCTGCGGGAGCAGATTGAAAAGACCTTCCCCGGCGTTCCGGTGACGGTGATGGAGACCCAGGGCCTCACCTCCTATTACGCTGAGGAAACCGGCATCCTGGTGGCCTATTAAGCCTAACTTGGCAACACAACAAGCGGGTGGGACGTCTTTCGGCGCTCCACCCGCTTTATCCTTTGGTGGCCTTTTGTAAGGACCGCAGTAAGCTGCGCTGCCTATACCGCCCTTACCTCTCCTTATCCTCCCAGCACCAGCCCCAGGGCCGCCGCCACCAGCATCACCTTGGGGATGGACCATTTCCTTTTCACCAGCAAAAACAGGGCGGCAGCCCCAATGAGCACCGCCCCTGGGGCGACTGCTCCGGCGGCGTTTTGGTAGTTTGGCAGCATGGTAATGCAGGTAGCCAGCATCACGCCGATGCACACCGGCCGGATGCCATAGGTGAACCGCTCCAAATAGGGATTCCCCCGGAGGCGGGCCAGAAAGATGGCCGCCGCCAGGCAGAGGGTGAGGGCCAGGCTCATCACCCCCAGGTTGGCCGCCACAGCGCCGGAAATCCCCGCCGCACGCATCCCCGCAAAGGTGGCGGCGTTGATGCCCAGGGGGCCGGGAGTCATCTCCGCAAAGGCGATGATATCCGCTACCTCCTCCAGCGTCATCCAGCCGTGGCGCACCATCTCCTCGTTAATAACGGGAATCATGGAAAGGCCGCCGAAGCTGCACACCCCAATCTTAAAAAACACCAGATAGAGATCCAGAAGGGTTTTCATCCTTCCCCGCCCCCCTTCTCCTCCCCTTGGCCCGGCTGGGCCTGGCGGCTTGCCAGCAGGGTTTGCACCGCCAGCCCCACAAATCCGCCCAGGAAGATGATATAGAGGTTGCTGATCCCCGCCAGGAGGCCCAGAAAGGCCAGGACAGCGATGCCCAGCCCCACCCGGTCCCGGACCGCGCTTTTGCGCATCCCCAGGCAGGCGGAAAGGATGATGGGCACCACCACCGCCCGGACCCCCACCATCGCCCTGGCTACCCAGGGGTTATCCCGGACGGCGGTGTAGCAGGTGGTCACCGCCGCCATTACCACAAAAGCGGGAAAGGCCATCCCAAAGGCGCAAAGGAAGGCGCACCCCACCCCGCCAATCCGGTAGCCCAGCATCACCGCGGTGTTCACCACCATGATACCGGGGAAGCTGCGGCCGATGGCAACGATGTCCAGCAGCTCTTCCTCCCCCAGCCAGCCCCGTTTTTCCACAAACTCCTTCTGCATCTGGGCCACGATGCTCCAGCCGCCCCCAAAGGTGAAGAGGCCAATTTTCAGCATCACCAGGCTCATATCCGCCCACTTGGGCAGCGTCCGCTTTCCTTCCTCTACCACCGTTTCATCCCCTTTCTTTATAATATGGTACACCCCAAGAAAGGAAATTGTCAATACAAATAGCGGTCTTCAGCCCCTCCCCTTGCGCCTCCGGCAAAGAAAAAGGCGCCGGTTTTCCCGGCGCCCTTGGTGTGCAGGCTGGTGTATTTGGATTACATCTCCAGGTTCTTGCCGTCCTTATCGAAGACATGGCAGACGTTGCCGCCGAAGGTGAAGCAGATTTTCGCCCCGATACCGAAGGTGTCCCGGTGGTTGCCGGAAAGGTCCATGGTGGGGACGATGATGACCACATCCTTGCCATTGGCGTTGGCGTGGAGGTAGACCTCGCTGCCCATCATCTCAGAGACTTCTACAGTGGCCTCGATGGCGTTGTCGGCGCTGCTCAGGACGATGTGGCTGGGACGGACGCCCAGGGTGACAGCCTGAGGGGCCACATTCTTGGCAGCCAATGCCTTCTGCTTCTGCTCGGAGAGGGCCACCCGGAGAGCGCCCACCTCCACCATGTACTGATCCTGCTCCTTCACCAGCTTGGCGTCGAAGAGGTTCATTTGGGGAGTGCCGATAAAGCCGGCCACAAAGAGGTTTGCGGGATGGTCGAAGACCTCCTGGGGGGTGCCGATCTGCTGGATGAAGCCATCCTTCATGATGACGATGCGGTCGCCCAGGGTCATGGCCTCGGTCTGGTCGTGGGTGACGTACATAAAGGTGGTGTTGATGCGCTGGCGGAGCTTGATGATTTCGGCGCGCATCTGGTTACGGAGCTTGGCGTCCAGGTTACTGAGGGGCTCATCCATCAGCAGCACCTTGGGCTCCCGGACGATGGCACGGCCGATGGCGACACGCTGCCGCTGGCCGCCGGAAAGGGCCTTGGGCTTGCGGTCCAGGTACTGGGTGATGTCCAGAATCTCGGCGGCTTCCTTGACCCGGCGGTCAATTTCATCCTTGGGGGTCTTCTTCAGCTTCAGGGGGAAGGCCATGTTCTCGTACACCGTCATGTTGGGGTACAGGGCATAGCTCTGGAACACCATGGCGATGTCCCGGTCCTTGGGCTCCACATTGTTCATCAGCTGCCCGTCGATGTACAGCTCGCCGCCGGAAATCTCCTCCAGGCCAGCCACCATCCGCAGGGTGGTGGACTTGCCGCAGCCGGAAGGTCCAACCAGCACGATGAATTCCTTGTCCGCAATGTCCAGGTTGAACTTCTGGACCGCCACAACGCCTTCATCGGTGATTTGGAGATTGCTCTTCTTCTCCTCGGCGCCTTTCTTTGGCTTTTTCTTCTTCTCGCTGTGGGGGTAGATCTTGGTGATTTGCTTGAGGTTCAGACTTGCCATGGCAAATGGTTTTGGTGGAAGGGCCTCCGCCGGTCCCACCTCGCCGCCGGGGGAGCGTCCCCCAGGGCATTACGGCAGGTCTCCACACTGCCGCACCGCAAACCGCAGCGGTAAAAAAATCCTCCTTTTTTCAGTACCGGGGGCTATAGTGATGGAGTAGCCCCGCGGCCCGTCAGCTTGTGCCGTGAAAACGGCTAATTTCATTTTACCAGATTTTTCAGATTTGTCAATTATGATGTTTGCAAAGGGGGGCAGATTCTTTTCTTTGCAACGCAAAAGGCAGTTGGCTTTTCCCAACTGCCTTTCGCTCATCACCACGCAGCAATTCCATGGGCCGTTCTTCTTTTCGCTTCCTTTTCTTCTTTCGCAAGAAGAAAAGGAAGAAAGCCTAGAGAATTTGCAGGCTCTCCGCCAGCTCCCAGACCTCCTGGCTGGAAAGCCGCCCGTTTTCCAGCTGGATTGCCACATACACCAGCCGGTCCCGGTCGTATGCCAGGATGCCGGGGCGCATATCCGCCGGTCCCGCCGCCCCCTGGCTCTCCATAATCTGCACGGTGGCGACCTCTCCGGTGCCAAGGTCCCGCACCACCCGGTACTCGTTGTCCCAGTTCAGCACCGAGCCCAGCATCAGTTGATTATAGACCATGCGGTAGAAGCCTTCCTCCGGGACATCCGGATAGATCTCAAAGGTATTGTAGGCGATGCTCCCGGCGTACTCCTCCCCCTGGTAGAGCCAGAGAGGGGTGAAGGCGAAGGAGGTTCCCCGCTCCTCCGGGGGCGGCACCCGCACCGACCAGCCTTCCGGCAGGCGGATGGACAGCTGGAAGGGCTGGATGTCGTAGACGACGGCGTTGTAGTCCTCCCGCCCCTCCTGGTAGGCGGGGAAGGTGATGGTCCCCTCCTGGGGATCGGCGCCGGCGGCGGTTTTCCAGCCATCCCCCTCCCGCCAGCCGAAGGCGGCGGCCCCGGCAATCTCCAAATCCTCCCGGAGGGTGGTGTTGGAATAGGCCTGGTTTTCCGCGGCGCTGCGGACGATGAGGCGGTATTCCCCCAGGCGTTTTTGCAGGAGAACTTCCAGGGCTCCATCCCCCGGTTTTTGCTGGCTGCCTTCTCCTCCCGCAGCCCTCTCAGCCAGGAGGAGATCGAGGAACTGGAGCGGCTGATTCGCCAAAATGGAGAGGGGAGGGAGAAGCCGTGAGGGAGCTTTTTTCCATCGTCCTCGCCACCAGCTGGTGGGCCTGCCCCACCCTCCTGGTGGTACTGGCGGCCAGGGGGCTGCTCCACCGGGCCCCGGCGGGCTTTTGGCGGGTGCTGTGGTGGGGGGCTTTTTTCCGCCTGGTCTGTCCCTTCGCCCTCTTCATCCCCATCCCCGTGGCCCGGCAAGAAATACCTGCGCCCCTCCTGAACCTGGGGATAGGGCCGGGTCCCCTCGTCCCCCAAAATCCCGACCCGGTTCTTCTGCCGGGCACCGGCATCGAGGTGGCCCCGGCGCTCCCCAGCGCCGATCCGGGGATGCTCCTGGCGGCGGCTTGGGGGCTGGGCTGTCTGCTGCTGCTGGCCTGGGGCCTCCTCTCCTTCCTGGGCTTTTCCCGGTGCCTTACCGGGGCGGTGCGTCTGGAGGGGAACGTCTGGCAGGGGGACTGCATCCCCGGCCCGGTGACGGTGGGCCTTTTTCGCCCCCGTATCTACCTCCCCTCCGCCCTGGAGGGAGAGGAGCGGGACTATGTCCTCCTCCACGAGCAGGCCCACATCCGCTGGGGGGACCCCGTCTTCAAGGTGCTGGCCTACCTCATCCTTGCCCTCCACTGGTTCAACCCCCTGGCCTGGGCCGCCTTCCTGTGGGCCTGCCGGGATATGGAAGCCGCCAGCGACGAAGGGGCCTTGGGGAGGATGGGGCAGGAAAACCGCCAGGGATACGCCGCCGCCCTGCTCCACGTCGCCACCGGCCGCAGGGTGCTGGCGGGCGGTCCCCCCGCCTTTGGGGAGGGGGACCTGAAGGGGCGCATCCGCCGAGTGATGGCCTACAAAAAGCCCGCCCCCTGGGCCGCTGCCACCGCCGGTGCGGTGGCGCTGGGGGTGACCGTCTCCTCCCTCCTGGGGCTGGTGCCCCAGGTCTACGCCGCGGAAAAGCCCCTGGCCTTTGTCCCCTACGACAGCTTCTTCTTTGTCCTGATGCCTGGGGAGGCCCAGGACTACCGGCAGGCCATCACCCTCGCCGAAACCGCCGACCTCTATTACCAGGTCACCTGGACCCCCACCGGCCTGAACACCGAGGTGGTGCTGGG
>WSMP01000023.1 GCA_013316495.1 Angelakisella sp. | reverse complement strand
GGTAGGGCGTGACTCCGGGGGCGCCCCGGAGGGCGTGACACCGGCGGCACCCCGGCGGCCTTGCGCAGCGGCGCGAAAGCTGGTATGATTGGTAGTATAAAAACGAAAAGAGGAGGATACGCAAATGACAGCAGAAGAGACGATGGCAGTCCAGGCAGCCCCGGAGACCAGCCTGGAGGCACAGAACCAGAGCAAGGGGATACTGGCGGGGGAGGCACGCCTGGAAACGGCGCTGCGCCGCCTGGAGGAGCAGTCCGCCCTGCAAACCGTCCTGGCGAAAAAGAGGCTTTTTTATGCCCGCCTGTCCGCCGCCTTTCTGGCCGTTACCGCCATCGCCGTGGTTTGGATGGTGGGCCAGGTGATTCCCCAGATGGAGCGCACCTTGGGAACCGCCAACACCACCATGGCGGATGTGGACCTTGTGATGCAGCAGCTGGCAATGGCGGATATCCCCGGCATTCTGGAGAACCTGGACCAGACCCTCAGCGAGGGCAGAGAAAGCATCGTCGAGGCCTCCGATGCCCTCCAGCAGGTTTCCAGCATCGACTTTGCCGGCCTCAATAAGGCCATCCAGGAGCTTCAGGGCGTTTTGGAAAATCCCCTGGGCAGCCTGATAGGATGGAAAAAGTAGCCCAGGGGCTTTGAAGGACAACAGCGGCGGGTCCTCATATCGCAAAGTCCCTTTTCCCATCTGCTGCTGCTACGCCAAACAGGGCAAACTGTAAAACAATCCCCCGCAGACCGGAAGGACCGGATTTGCGGGGGATTGTTTTAGCCTTCGGAATCGGTTTTAACGGCGGCGGAGGCAATTTCCATGGCCCGGCGCAGCTGGCTGTCGTATTCGGGGTCGCCCATGGTGGCGGTCTTGTCCATCTCGGCGGGATAAGCGACCTCGTAGTCGGCAGGGACCCCCACCTGGTCGTAGGTCTCCCCGGAGGGACCGGCGTACCGGGCCACCGTCAGGTAGATGGCGGAGCCGTTTTTCAGCTTGTAGAAGCTCTGCTGGGTGCCCTTGCCAAAGGTGGTTTCTCCCACCGTCCGGGCCTTGCCGGTGTCCCGCAGGGCCTGGGCGAACAGCTCGGTGGTGCCGGCGGTGGTGTTGTCCGTCAATACCACCATGGGCAGCTCCACCTCCGATTCATCGGAGCTCATCAGCTCCTGGGAGATACCGCTGGCATCCTCCTGGTAGATGGTGGTCATCTTCCCCAAAAGGATATCCAGCATGTTGCCAATGACTGTTACGTTGTCGCTTTCAATTCCGCGGATATCAAAAATCAAAGCGGTGGCGCCGTTCTGGCTGGCCTGGCGGATGGCCGCCTCCAGGTGCTGGGAGGTGTTGTTGGTGATGCTGGAAAAGCGCAGGTAGGCTACATTTTCCAGCATGGTGGTGGAGATGGTGGGAATGTCGATTTCCCGGCGGGTCAGCTCCACCGTCCGCTCTTCGGTATCCCGGCGGTAGATCAGGGTGACCTTGGTGCCGGCGGCCCCCCGGAAGGAGCCCACCAGCTCGGTGTAGTTATCCTTGGTGGCGGCGGTGTCGTCCACGCTGACGATAAGGTCCCCCGCCTGCATCTGGGCGGAGGCCGCAGGGGACTGGGGGTAGACGGTGCGCACCCGGATGTAGCCGTCCACGTCCAGGTCGGTGACCACGCCGATGCCCACATACCGTTGGCTTTCAGTCTGCTGGTAGGCCTCGTATTCCCGGTCGGTGAGGAAGCGGGCATAGGGGTCCCCCAAAGCGGAGATATAGCCGGAGGCGATGCCCACAGAGTACTTCTCCAGAGCGTCGATCTGCTCGTACCACTCCTTGCCGATAGCGGAAGCAGGCTTCATGTTGTAGCCTTCCTTCAGCTCCTTCTTGGTCTGGATAGAATCAGCAACGGTGACCTTGCCAGCAGCGGTAACAGCGGCCTTGCACTGGGCAACATCCCAGGACACGCCCACGATCTTGCCGTTGCCATCCAGGGTGACAGCGCAGGCGGTAACGTCCGCCTGGGTCTTGCCGTCGCCGTCAGCGGAAGCGTCGCCGCCGCTCATGTTGGCAACCATGCCCAGGCCCAGCTTCAGGGAAGGGGCGCTGCAGCCAGCGACCATCAGGAGCACCAGGGTCAAAGCAATCAGTTTCTTCATGTTTCTTCTCCTCCAAAACTTTCTCTTTTTAGGGCCCGTCCCGCCCGCCTTTTGGTTCCCTTGGAAATTTATGTATTCCCTTGTTTCCCAGGGCGGAAAGCCCCTTCGTGCTAAAACTTTAACACGTCGTGTCTTATTATATTGTAAGCGGCCAAAAAATTCAAGCCCTATTTCCCAAAAAGACACCGATTTAGCTGTTTTGCCCAAATACCTTCCCCAAAAACAGGGAAACCGGTGGTTTTTCCGCCACTTTTTCCAGTCCCTTGGAAAAAACTTGGAAAAGCTCCTGAAATCGGGACACAGATTTCCTTTTTTCCCGTTTTCCCCATTGCTTAGGCGGAAGTTTTTCTTTATAATAGATAAAGTGGGAATGTTTTTGAGGCAGTCTTATGAAGCTGCCTATCACTTTAAGGAGGTGTCTTTCCTTATTATGCGAAAGCCAGGGCAAAATCCCCGTATCCTGGTGGCCGACGATTCGGAGATGAACCGGGCTATTTTGGAAGAAATGCTGGGGGGCGAATACGATATACTCCAGGCGGAAAACGGCGTGGAGGCGGTGGAGATGATCCGCCTTCACGAAACCGAGCTTTCCCTTGTCCTTTTGGATATTGTGATGCCGGTGATGGACGGCTTCGGCGTGCTGGACGAAATGAACCGCACCCGATGGATTGAAGAAATCCCCGTCATCATGATTTCCGCCGAGATCAACCCAGATAACATCGAGCGCGCCTACGAGCTGGGGGTCACCGATTTTATCAGCCGCCCCTTCGACGCCCTCATCGTCCACCGGCGGGTGGTCAATACCATCCTTCTCTACGCCAAGCAGAAAAAGCTCATCAACCTGGTAACCGACCAGATCTACGAAAAAGAACAGAGCAGCAGCCTGATGATCGATATTCTCAGCCACATTGTGGAATTCCGCAATGGTGAAAGCGGGCTGCACGTGCGCCATGTAAATCTTCTTACCGCAATGTTTCTGCGGCATCTCACCCAGCACACCGAGAAATATCGCTTTTCCCGGACGGAGATCTCCCTCATCGCCACCGCCTCCGCCCTTCACGATATCGGCAAAATCGCCATTGACGAAAAGATCCTCAATAAGCCAGGGCGCCTCACCACCGAGGAGTTTGAGATTATGAAGACCCACTCCGCCATCGGCGCCCAGATGCTCCGGGACCTGCCCATCCACCAGGAGGAACCCCTGGTGAAGGTGGCCTACGAGATTTGCCGCTGGCACCACGAGCGGTACGACGGCCGGGGCTATCCCGACGGCCTCAAGGGCGATGAAATCCCCATTGCCGCCCAAATCGTGGCCCTGGCGGATGTCTACGACGCCCTCACCAGCGAGCGGGTGTATAAGCCCGCTTTCTCCCACCAAAAGGCGGTGGAGATGATTCTGGCCGGGGAGTGCGGCACCTTCAACCCCCTGCTGATGGACAGCCTGCGCGGCCTGGCCGGCAGCATCCAGGAGGAGCTTTTGGGGGATAACCTGGTGCGGGCCAACCAGCGGGAGATGCGCAACATCGCCGAGGAGCTGCTGCGCCACAAGGAGCTTACCGCCTCGGAGCGGACCCTCCAGCTGCTGGAGCACGAGCGGATGAAGTACAGCTTCTTCGCCGACCTTACCAAGGAGATTCAGTTCGAATATTCCATCTCCCCCTCCATCGTCACCATCTCCGCCTGGGGGGCCAAGCACCTGGGCCTGCCGGAGGTCATCGTGGACCCCCTGAACAACGAAAAAGCCTGCTCCCTCCTTTCGGCGACAGACTGGCAGCGCCTTTCCGAGGCCGTCCGCCACACCACTCCGGAGGACCCGAACCTTACATACGACTGTCTCATCCACTACATCGACGAACCCCGGTGGGTGCGGTTTGTGACCCGCAGCACCTGGAGCCTGGAGGAACCGCCCCAGTACACCGGCGTCATCGGCAAGGCCGTGGATATCCACGATTCCCAGCTTCGCCTGCGCAAGCTGGAGCAGATGGCCTCCCACGATCCCCTCACCGGCCTTCTGAACCATTCCGCCGCCCAGGAGCAGATTCAGGCCCGCATCGAGGACGCGCCGGAGCGCAATTACGCCCTGGCCATCCTGGATCTGGATCACTTCAAGGCCGCCAACGATACCTTTGGCCACCACTTTGGGGACCGGGTCCTCACCTTCCTGGCGGAGAAGATTCGCCAGGGTATCCGCAGCGGGGATATCGCCGCGCGGGTGGGGGGGGATGAATTTCTCATCTTCCTGGAATACAAGCAGGATCCGGAGCCGGTAATCCAGCGGATTTACGCCTCCCTGCGGGGGGAATACAAGGGCTTTCGCCTTTCGGTCAGTATGGGCATCTCCACCAGCGAAGATTGCGGCACCGATTACGACACCCTGTTCCGCACGGCGGATTCCGCCCTCTATACCGTCAAGCGGGGGGGTAGAGGCGCCTACCGCTTCTATAACCACACCATGGAGCGGACCCTTTCCACAATTACGCCGATTGAGAACCAAACCGTCAAGGAGGAACGATAAATGACTTTAAAGGAATGCTACGAAAAGATGGAAGCCAATTATGACGAAGTCATTGGCCGCCTGCGCAGCGAACGCCTGGTGCAAAAGTTCGCGCTGAAGTTTTTGGACGACCCCAGCTATCAGCTGCTTATCACCTCCATGGAGGAAAAGAACTACGAGGAGGCCTTCCGGGCCGCCCATACCATTAAAGGCGTCTGCCAAAACCTGGGCTTCACCTGCCTGGGGGATTCCAGCAGCGCCCTCACCGAATCCCTGCGCAGCGGCTGGACGCCGGAGGCGGACCGCCTTCTGGAGCAGACCAAGGCCGACTATCAAAACACTGTCACCCCCCTTCAGTCCCTGAAGGATTCCCAACAATAAAAACCACGAGGTAACAGCGCTATGAAAAAAGCCAGCAGCCCCACCCGTTTTCTGACCCTCAGCCTGATTGTGGTGGCGGTCCTCTGCATTCTAGTCTTTGGTTTCCTGGCCCTCTATATGGATAGCCATAACAAGGATACCATCAATGAGGTGGGGGCCATCTACATGACAGGCATGAGTGAACGGATCACCATGCACTTTGATACCACCATTGATTACAACCTTTCCCAGCTCCAGGGCGTTGCGGACGCCTTTCCCCCGGATAGCCGCCTTTCCGCGGAAGAGCTGCGGGAGCAGCTTATCTACGACGCCAGGGCCAGGGGCTTCACCTATTTGGCTTTCTACTCCCAGGATGGAGAGATTGAGCCTCTTTTCGGCCCCTCCCTCCAGCTGAGCGACCCTGAACCCTTTCTGGAATCCCTCAATCAAAATAGGGACCGTATCGCGGTGGCCACCACGCCGGGCGGAAGCCGGATGATGGTACTGGGGGTTCCCGCCTCCTATGATATGGACGGTGGAAAAACCTGCACGGCTCTGCTGGGGGCTCTGCCTATGGAGTATATCCAGAAAATTCTCTCCCTGGATACCATGGAGAATGAAAGCTCCCTGGTCTACTGCCACGTCATCCGCCGGGACGGCAGCTTTGTCATCCGCAGCGGCGACGCCTTCCGGGATAGCTACTTCGAGCGTGTCCGCGCCCTCTTTGAAGGCTTGAACGAAGCCGAAGCGGAGCAGCACGTGGCCAATCTCCAAAAGGCTATGAGCGCCGGGGAACCCTACTCCAATATTCTCAATGTTAAAGGCGCGCGGCGGCATCTCTACTGCACCTCTCTCCCCTATTCCAATTGGTATCTGGTGACGGTAATGCCCTTTGGCAGGCTGGATCTCATCGTCAATCAGCTGAGCAGCCAGTGGATCGGCATGGTGCTGGGAAGCTGCGCCATCATCCTCTGCGCCCTGCTGCTGGTTTTCGCCAAGTATTTCTCCATCACCCACCAGCAAATTACCGCCTTGGCCGACGCTAAGGCCCAGGCGGAGCAGGCCAGCAAGGCCAAAAGCGAATTCCTCTCCAATATGAGCCACGACATCCGCACCCCCATGAACGCCATTGTGGGGATGACGGCCATCGCCACCGCCAACCTTAAAAATCCCCAGCAGGTGCAAAACTGCCTGCGGAAAATCGCCCTTTCCAGCAAACACCTTCTGGGCCTAATTAACGACGTGCTGGATATGTCCAAAATCGAAAGCGGCAAGCTGACCCTCAGTATGGATCTCCTCTCCCTGCGGGAGGTGATGGACAGCATCGTAAACATCGTCCAGCCCCAGGTCCGGGCCAAAAACCAGCACTTCGATGTATCGGTCCACAGCATCCTGGCGGAAAATGTCCTTTGCGACGGGGTGCGCCTCAATCAGGTCCTCATCAACCTCCTTTCCAACGCGGTAAAGTTCACCCCGGACGGCGGCTCCATCCATATCGCCCTTTACCAGGAGCCTTCCCCGAAGGGAGACGCCTATATCCGCTCCCACATCCTCGTCCAGGATAACGGCATCGGCATGGCGCCGGAATTCCAGGAGAAGATATTCGATTCCTTTGTCCGGGAGGACCGCACGCGGGTCCAGAAGACGGAGGGCACCGGCCTGGGTATGGCTATCACCAAATACATCATTGATATGATGGAGGGCAGTATTGAGCTTAAGAGCACCGTAGGCGAGGGGACCGAGTTCCATGTCACCTTGGACCTGGAGAAGGCGGATACCCCGGAGCTGGAGATGATCCTGCCCAACTGGCGGATGCTGGTGGTGGACGACGACGAGGTCCTCTGCCAAAGCACCGCCGATTCCCTGAAGGAAATCGGCATCGACGCCGATTGGACCTTGGACGGGGAAAGCGCCATCCGCATGGTGGAGCGCCAGCACCAGCTGCGGGATAATTACCATATCATCCTGCTGGACTGGAAGCTCCCCGGCATGGACGGCATCCAAACCGCGCGGGAGCTGCGCCGCCGGTGCGGGAGCGATGTCCCCATTCTGCTTATCTCTGCCTACGACTGGGGGGAGATTGAAGCCCAGGCGCGGGATGCTGGCATCTCCGGCTTTATCTCCAAGCCCCTCTTCAAATCCACCCTGTTCTACGGCCTGCGGCAGTTTGCCAGCGGCGGGAAGGAGGGGGCGCCCTCTCCGGAGGCGGTGCCCTCCCAGGAGCGGGTGGACCTTACCGGCCGCCATGTGCTGCTGGCGGAGGACAACGACCTGAACTGGGAGATTGCCGCCGAGCTGCTGGCCGAGCTGGGCCTGGTGCTGGACCGTGCCGAAAACGGCCAAATCTGCGTTGATATGTTCCTCCACTCCAATGTGGGGTATTACGACGCCGTTCTGATGGATGTCCGGATGCCGGTAATGACCGGTATCCAGGCCACCGAGGCCATCCGGGCCATGGGCCGCTCCGACGCCAAGGAAATCCCCATCATCGCTATGACTGCCGACGCCTTTGCCGAGGACGTGCAGCGGTGCCTGGACTGCGGCATGAACGCCCATGTCGCCAAGCCCATCGACGTGGACACCGTGGCCCGGCTGCTGGAAAAGCATATTCGGATGCGCAAGGGCTAAGGTCCAGCTATAACCCCCAAAAGGCAGAAAAAGGCCCCCCGGCGCAGGCTGGGGGGCCTTCCGGCGTGCCGCCCTACCCGGCCTTTGGGGGGTGGACAAACCACGCAGATTTTTAAAGCAAATTTGCTGTGTTATTGAAACCTTTTGTCGTTCTTCTTTTTGCTTCTTTTTCTTCTTTTGAAAGAAGAAAAAGAAGGCGGGGCTGGGCGGCAGCCCAGAATGGCATAAAAAGCGTGTTTTGCCACTCCCTCCTTCGGCCTTACCTTCACAGAGGGCGAAAGTGGCTGCCTGGAGTCTTAGACAGCAGGGCCTGCACTCTGGAACATATCACGCGGTAAGCAAATTCAAAGGAGGTTGCACAAAGTATGAACGAGGTATTGCAGCAGCTGTTTCGGCGCAAATCGGTCCGCGCCTACCGGGAGGATCCCATCACCCCGGAGGAAAAACGCCTGGTTCTGGAGGCCGCCTGCCAGGCCCCCACCGCGGGGAACCAGCAGCTTTACACCATCCTTGATATCACCAGCCAACCGCTGAAGGAGGCCCTGGCTATCACCTGCGATAACCAGCCCTTTATTGCCAAGGCCCCCCTGGTGCTGGTCTTCTGTGCTGACTGCAAGAAGTGGTACGACGCCTACCAAGACGCCGGCTGCGCTCCCCGCGCCCCTGGGGCGGGGGACCTGCTGCTGGCTGTGTCCGATGCCGTCATCGCCGCCCAAAACGCCGTGGTGGCGGCGGAAAGCCTGGGCATCGGCTCCTGCTACATCGGGGATATTATGGAGCGCTGCCAGGAGCAGCGGCGCCTTTTGGCGCTGCCCCCCTTCGTCTTCCCGGCGGCCATGCTGGTCTTTGGGCGGCCCACCCGCCAGCAGCAGGAGCGTCCCAAGCCCCGGCGCTGCCCCCTGGAACACATCGTCCACCCCAACACCTACCGCTCCATGGACGGGGCGGAGCTGCGGCAGATGCTGGACCACCAGCGGGGCCAGCGGCCCTACGAGGAGTGGCTGGCCGCCTTCTGCCAGCGGAAATACCAATCCGATTTTTCGCGGGAGATGAGCCGCTCGGTGGCGGAATATCTGGAGCAGTTCCGGGGGTAAATGGGGCTACAGCTCCAGCATGTACCGCTCGTAGGCGTTGATGATGGTGGTTTCCCCCCGCTTCAGGAGCCGGGGGGTCCGGAAGCCGTAGTTGGCGTGGACATGGCCGTGTATCAGGTATTTGGGCTGGTACCGGTCGATGAGGTTCAGCAGGCAGGCAAACCCCCGGTGGGCGTAGTCCTCCCCGTCGCCGTAGTCCTGGGCGGGGGAATGGGTCAGGACGATGTCCACCCCTCCCGCCCGGCGGAGCTGGAACCACAGCCGCCGGATGCGCCAGGCCATCTGCTGCTCGGTGTACTGGTGGGGGCCGCCGCTGTACTGGATGCTTCCCCCCAGCCCCAAAATCCGCAGCCCCTTCCGCACCACCAGCTTGTCCTCGATGCACTCGCACCCCTCCGGGGGGCGGCGGTCGTAGGTCTTGTCGTGGTTGCCGTGGACGTACAGCAGGGGCATCCCCCCCATAGTCACCAAAAAGGAGAGGTACTGGGCGTGGAGGTCCCCGCAGGAGAGGATCAGGTCAACGCCGTCCAGCCGCCCCGGCTGGTAGTAATCCCATAAATATTCGCTTTCTTTGTCGGAGATAAGCAGCAGCTTCACAGGATGGGCCCCTCCTTTTCCGGCGGTATCTGGTCCCGGTACACGCCCTGGAGCCGGACGATGGGCCGGGCCTTGGGCAGCAGCTCCTGGTAGCCGGGGATGCTCCCGTCCACACAGTCACAGAGCCAATCCATATGGAGTATCTCCTCGATGGAAAGGGCGCGGGTGCCGTCGTTGCGCTGGTTCCCCTCCTGGTCCCGCAGGGGCCGGCTGAAGGGGGCGATGCTCCCCTCCATGATACCCTGGCGCAGAATCCCCGCCAGCTGCCGCACCCCGGCGGGCAGCTCCTCCGCCAGCAGGATGTCGATGGAGCGGCTGTTCATCCCCCACCAGTAGTTCACCGCCCGCCCCTGGGTGGAATCCGCCGTGTCCCAGCTGCCCTCCAGAATCATCCGCACCAGCCGGACATAGACGCTCCCCCAGTGCCAGTAGGGTGCAACCAGGGAAAGGAAGCTCCCGTCCTCCCGGACCTTGCAGAGGCCCCAGGCCTCCCGCGTCCGGTCCGGGGCGGGGAGATCCAGGTTGTAGATAACGCCGATTCCTTCCTGGGCCAGGGTCCCCAGGGCGTTTTCCTCCAGGCAGGACCACCGCAGCCGCACCCGGACGCTGGGATTGGTAAGCTGGGCCCCCAGGGCAAAGGCGTTGATGCCCGCCGGCACCCCAAAGATGGGGCTGGAGGCCACATAGCCAATCTGGCCGTCCCGGCTCATGATGCCCGCCACCGCCCCGGCGATGAACTCCCCCTCGTAAACGCGGCTGTAGTAGGTGCGCACCCCGCTGTAGGGCATGGAGACCGAGCAGTTGAGAATGCGCACCTGGGGGTGCTGGGCCGCCGCCTTCCGGCAGGCCCCGATGAGGGGCGGCGTGGTGGCAAAAATCACCTGGGCCCCCTGCCGGATGGCCTCCTCGATGGCCTCCTCCGCCTGGGTACCGCAGCCCACGCCGTCGTAGTGCTGCACCGTCACCCGCTCCTCCAGCACCGTCTCCAGGTACTGCCGCCCCAGGTCGTGGGCTCTGGCCCAGTCGCTTTCCGCCGGCAGCAGGTCGCTGATGAAGGCCACGTTCAGGGGGGTGGACACCTTAGAGCGGAAGAGCCGCCCCCAAAGGCCCTTTTCCGGGTCCTCCTGCTCCTCGGTGGTCACCGAGATGGGGTTTTCATGGCAAAGCCCCTTAATGTCCGGCCAGACGGCCCGGAGGGACTTGAGGATCTGGGCGGCGGGCTGCTCCCGCAGGTCGCTGAAGGGGTAAACCTTCAGCCAGATGAGCAGGGCGTCCACCGCTGTAATGGGCAGGGAATCCCCTCCCAGCTTTTGGAAGGGGGGCAGGAAGGAGTAAAAGCCGGACATAAAGCTGCGGCGCTCCTCCTCGCTCCAGGGATGCTCCGTCTCGTGCCCCAGGGCGGTTTGCAGCTTCGGAAAGCTCCCGGTCTGGGTAAAGCGAATCTGGTAAAGCCCCGTCTTCTGGTAGGCCTGCATAAATTCATAGTAGGCCAGTATCTCTGGCTCCTCGCTCCACACCGGCACTATGCGGATCACCTGGGCCGGGATGGTGGCGGACTGATAGCTTTTCAGAACGCTTACCCGCTTGTTTCCCTCCTGAACATAGAAGCGCCCCAGGTATTCGTAGCAGATCACCGGATCCCGGATCCCCTCGTCCCCCAGGTGGGCCTCGCAAAGGTCGATCCACTTGGTGGCAAATTCAGTGTCCACGTCCAGCAGGGGCATAAAGTCGGCGGAAAAGGAGGTGCGCCGCCCCTCCGTCTTGGTCCCCACAATCTGGTCCAGGGGGATTTCCGCCAGCCCCAGCTCCACCTGTCCCGCTGTCATGCTTTCCTCCAGGATTTCATCCAGCACCTGGGGATAGGGGTAGCGCCCCCGCAGGATGCAGCTTTTGTAGGATTTGCGCCCCCGCTTTTGGGCGCGGCTGTATTGCTCTGCCGCTTCTTGACGGCTCATTGTTCCAACCTCCTTCTCGCCTTCACCGGCCTTACCGAATCTCCGCCATGCCGCAGTAGAGGGGGCAGCTGTGCTTCCGGCAGTAGCCCTCGTACTCCTCCCGCCGGATGTGGTAGCGCCGCCCCCAGGAGGAGACGGTCAGCCACGCCCCTTCCATCCCCGCCATGGTGACAAAATGGGCCTGCGTCCCTCCCTCCGCCAGAAAGCTCCCCTCCGCTCCCTGGGTGTAAAGGGGCAGCTGGTGTTTCTGCCAAAAGAAGGGGAAGTTGGGGCCGATGCAAAGGATCACCGGGATGTCCCGCCGGAGCATCGTCTCCGCTCTCTGCCAAAAGGCACCGGCGGCAAGCCTCCAGCCCGCCCGCAGGGGGAGCTGGTACTCCCGGAAGTACCGGTTCAGGCCCCCCGCCAGCAAAAGGGTGTTGAGGCCGAAGGGCGGAATCAGGGGGAAGTACCGCTTCCGCAGCCGGTCGGCGTAAAAATCGTAAATCTCCCAGGGGATGGGCCCCTCCGGAAGGTCCCGGAAGTACCCGCTCCCCCACCCTTCCCCGTAGCGGTGGAGATAGAGAAGCAGGTCGGTGGCCGCCACCACGCCGCAGCCGTATTTCTGGGCCAGGGGCGCCTTCAGCCAGCCCTGGTTTCCGCCCCAGGCAAGATCTCCCCCCTTCTCCACCGTGGGATAGGGGTGCCGCAGCATCGCCTCCGCCATGGGGAATCACCTCCTCGTTTCATATGAACAGTATACAGTATAATCACTGAACTGGAAAAAAGCAACAGAAGAAAAACTTTCCTACTTGCCCCAACCCGCCAAACTTGGTATGATAGAATCGGTATTTTTGGAAAAACCGCCTCTGCGGCTTTCCAGATAGGCAGACCCTTGGCACACCGCCGGGGGCGTTTCCCCGCCTAAAGCAGCGGCGGGCAGAAGCAAAAGGAGGAGCGTCATGGCCGAAAATCTTCTCATCATCCACGGGGGCGGGCCCACCGCCGTCATCAATTCTTCCCTTTATGGAGCGGTACGGGAGGCAAAGCGCCGCCTGAAGGGGGGCAGCGTCTACGCCGCCATCGGGGGCACCGGGGGGCTGCTGCGCCGCCAGGTAAAGGACCTGGGGACGGAGCCGGAGGAGCGCCTAAGCCTGCTGCTCCAAAGCCCTGCCTCCGCCATCGGCACCTCCCGCGACTGTCTGGAGGCGGAGGATTATGCCGCCATGGCCCAGGTCATCCGGGAGCTGGGGATCACCGCGGTGGTGATGAACGGCGGCAACGGCACCATGGACGCCTGCGGCAAGCTCTACGCCGCCTGCTCGGACCAGGGGGTCCGGGTTATGGGCATCCCCAAAACCATTGATAACGACATCGCCATCACCGACCACGCCCCTGGCTACGGCAGCGCCGCCCGGTATATGGCCGCCTCCACGGCGGAGGTCTGCGCCGACGTCCGCAGCCTCCCCATCCACGTGGTGGTTATCGAGGCCCTGGGCCGCAGCGCCGGGTGGATTACCGCCGCCAGCGCCCTGGCCGCCCAGTGCGGCCTGCCGGGGCCGGATCTTATCTACCTGCCGGAGCGCGCCTTCTCCCCGGAGCGCTTTCTGGCCGATGTGGAAAAGCTCATCAAAGAGAAGGGCTTTGGCGTGGTGGTGGCCAGCGAGGGCCTCACCGGGGCGGACGGAAAGCCCATTGTGGACCCCATCTTTACAGTGGGACGGGCCACCTACTTCGGGGATGTAAGCGCCCATCTGGCAAACCTTATTATTAAGAAGCTGGGGTACAAGGCCCGGAGCGAAAAGCCGGGCCTCCTGGGCCGGGCCTCCATCGCCTGGCAGTCCCCGGTGGACCGGGAGGAGGCGGTGCTGGCGGGGGAGCTGGCCGTCCGGGCCGTCCTCACTGGGGAAAGCGGCAAGATGGTGGGCTTCTCCCGCCTTTCCACCCAGCCCTACCAGGTGGAACCCATCCTCATCGACATCCAGGAGGTGATGCTCCGGGAGCGGCTGATGCCGCCGGAGTTTATCAACGAAGCGGGCAACGGCGTCACCCCCGCTTTTGTGGAGTGGTGCAAACCCCTTATCGGCCCGGAGCTTCCCCCCATCCTCTCCTATACCCTGTAATTTCCCAGTTCGGCGGGGCGTTTCGCCCCCTGCCCATCAGAAAAGGGGGCCCTATAAGGGTCCCCTTTTTCTGTGTTTTCCTCCCTTTTCTGCTCTCTCACTCCACAAGCTGGGCGGCAAAGCCATTTTCCTGGTCCCCGGAGAGGCGGACGCTGTACCCCTCCCCGTACCGGGCGGGGAAGGTCACCCGGTTGGTACTCCCCAGCTGGGTCTTCCCGTCCGCCCCGTAGAGGGAAAAGGCGATGGCAAAGCTCCCCAAATCCCCCTCCTCCCGGAACTGGGAGGGACCAAAGGAGAGGTTCCAATCGTCCCGTAAGTCCTCGTCCAGGGTCATGGTCCCGCCGCAGCCCCGGCGCTCCTCCCCGGCGTAATAGCTGTAGTTGATGCGCCGGACCCCCTCGCACTGGCAGTCCACCCCCAAAATAAAGCTGCTGCCGGTGGGGGCCGCCTGATTGCCTCCGGCCACCGGCCCCTTTTTGCATCCACCCAAACCCAACGTTAACACAAGCAGCAGTAAAAGCAGCTGTTTTTTCATCCCGCCGCGCGCTCCTTTCCCATAACACGCTCCCGAATGGCTGTTCCGTTCCACCGGGTGATGATAAATCCGTCCGCGTTGTTGCCCGAAACGGCCCAGGGCCAGTCCTCCCGCTGGAGCAGCTGTGCCCTGTCCCCAGGGACGGCGGGGAGAAAGGAGATTTCCACCGCCAGGCCGCAGCCCTTCCAAACCAAAGGCCGTTCCCCGTAGGGATGGCGGCGGAGCAGCTGGATATATTCCTCCAGCACCAGCCCCCGCTCCTCCATGATGAGGGCGTGGGGCGTCCCCACATACCGGAAGTGCCACGGCTCGTGGGCAATGCCGGTAACCGCCTCCTTCCCGGCGGGGTAGCGGAGGATAAAGCCATACCGCGCCGCCAGCCGCCGGAACCGCCCGCAAATTCCCTGGTCGGGAAAGGCGGGGCAGATGGGGTCGATTTTCTCCCGCCGCTCCCCCAAATCAATGGCAAGGCCGGTGTGATGCTCGCTGTGGCCGGGGCGGGCCACAAACTTCCAGGTGAACTCCGGCCCCTCCTTCACCATGGCCTCCTCCCAGGTGTCCCGCTGCTCCTGGAGGGACCGCCAGCCGCTCACCGGGGCGATGCCCTCCCAGCCCCGGAGCTTTGCCATCAGCTCCTCCAGCAGCAGGGCCGCCCGGCGCTCCAGCATCACCCCGCTGTTTTTGGGGCCCACCGCCGCCAGCTCCCGCCGGGAGGGCAGGGTCCGGCAGGGATGTTCCCCATTCACCAGCACCAGGCTCCCAACCCCTACCGCCTCCCAGGGCAAAATACGCTCTCTCATCTCTCCACCGCCTCTCCAATTGTCCGCTCCAGCACCTCCGGGAGGGAAAGCCCTGCCGCCGCCAGCATGGCGGGGAAACGGCTGTGGGGGGTGCAGCCCGGAATGGTGTTTACCTCGTTAAAGACCAGCCGCCCCTCCGGCGTGAGGAAAAGGTCCACCCGCGCAAAGCCGGAGCACCCCAGGCTTCGGTAGATGGCCTTGGCCGTCTCCTGGATCTCCTCCGCGGTTTTGGGCGGCAGGGGCGCCGGGCAGTGGGTTACCGAGGTACGGGGGGGTGTATTTTTCGGTGAAATCCAAAAATCCGCCGGACAGCTCCACCAGGTCCACCGCCCCGGTGGTAAGGGTCTCCCGCCCCAGGACGGCGCACCCCACCTCCGCGCCGGGGATCGCCTCCTCCACCAGCGCCCGGCTGTCGTACCGGAAGGCCAGCTCCAAGGCGGAGGGCAGCTCCTCCTCCCGCTCCACCCGGCTGACGCCGTAGGAGGAGCCCGCCCCCACCGGCTTGACGAAGAGGGGATATCCCTTGTCCCGCCCCAAGGCGGCGGCCCTTTCTAACCCCTCTCCCCGCTCCACCATTACCGAGAGGGGAATTAAAACGCCGGTCAGGGAGGCCAGCCTGCGGGCCCGGTCCTTATTCATACAGAGGGCGGAGGCCAAAACGCCGCACCCCACCAGGGGAATACCCGCCAGGGCGATGAGGCCCTGGATGCTCCCGTCCTCCCCCAGCTGCCCGTGGAGCATGGGGAGGGCGGCGTTGATAGCCAGCCACCGCACCCCGCCCTTTTCAAAGAGGAGCAGTCCCTTTTCCCCCCGGTCGGGGGAGAGAATGGCCGGAACGCAGGGCCCCTGGCGAAGCCACCGGTCCTCCCGGATGGCCTGGGTATCCCCGCCATAATAGTACCACCTTCCCTCCGGGGTGATACCCACCGCCACCGCCTCGTACCCTTCTGGCGGCAGGGCCTCCAGCACCGCCGCCGCGGACTGGAGAGAAACGCTGTATTCCGGGGAGCAGCCCCCGAAGAAAACTGCCACTGTAATTTTTTCCATCTCTTCCCATACCCTTCCTTTGGTTTTCTCCCTCCTCTGCTCAATGCAGGGAGGCTGTTTTGCAAACGCCGCCAGGGGACGCCGCCCCTACTCCAAAACCACCGTCCCCGCCGGCAGGGGGTAGCCGATGCGGCAGCGGTTGCGGTAAAGGAACCGCTCCCCCAGCAGCTCCCCGGTGGCCTGGGAGATCATCCTCTGCAAAACGTCCACCTCCTGGTAGATGCCCCCCTGCCCGCGGCAATAC
>WSMP01000022.1:2945-16130 GCA_013316495.1 Angelakisella sp. | reverse complement strand
GTCCCGCATGGGGTATTCCTTTCCCTCCAGGTTCACCGTCCGGCGGCGGAAATCAATCTTATCCAGCAGCAGGCGGCTTTCCATCTCGTATTCCGGGTGGGCCAGGATGGTCTGCCCCTCCAGCTTCAGCTGGATGATGGTGATGGCCTTGTGGATTTTTGCAATCTGCAAATCGTCGTGGGTGTTGGGGACATAGCCGTCCTCCTGGGTGTGCCGGGGCAGGAAGGCGGTGCAGGGGTCGGTGCCGTACTGCTCCATGGCAAAGACCGCCAGGGGCCGGACGTTGATGCCGTAGGATTCCTCCAGGGTATCCAGGTTGTTGTACCGCACGCAGTTGCGGATGACGTTGGCGATGCAGCAAAGCTGCCCGGCGGCGGCCCCCATCCACAGCACGTCGTGGTTGCCCCACTGGATATCCACATTGTGGTGGCGGCAGAGGCCGTCCAGTATCTGGGCCGCCCCGTCCCCCCGGTCAAAGATATCCCCGATGATATGCAGCTTATCCACAATCATCCGCTGGGTCAGCTGGCAGAGGGCGGTGACAAAGGCTTCCGCCCGATCGATTTCGATGATGGTATCCAGGATACGCTCGAAGTATTCCTGGCGGTTGGGGTTGCGCTCATCGGTGTTCATCAGCTCATCGATGATATACTGGAAGTCCGGGGGGAGGGCTTTTCTCACCTTGGAGCGGGTGTACTTGGAGGTGGCCGCCCGGCAGACGGTCACCAGCTGGTAAAGGATATCCCGGTACCAGCCAGGGGTTATCTGGCGGGCCCGGCGCAGCTCCGCCAGCTTGCGCTCCGGGTAATAGACCAGGGTGGCCAGAAGGTCCTTCTGCTCCGACGAAAGCTCCTCCCCAAAGCTCTCGTCGATTTTGCGGCGGATGGAGCCGGAGGCGTTGCGGAGGATGTGGGTGAAGCATTCGTATTCCCCGTGGATATCGCTGATGAAGTGCTCGGTGCCCTTGGGCAGATTCAGGATGGCCCGGAGGTTGATGATTTCGGTGGACGCGGCCTGGATGTTGGGGTAGCTTTGGGCCAGCAGCCGCAGGTACTTCAGCTGCTCTTCGGTGGGGGTCTGTGCAAGTTCCGTCATAACGTGTCCTGCCTCCTGTTGTTTTTTGGGCCGGGGGCTCATTCCCCCAGCAGGGCTTGGGCGTTGTCTTCCGAGAGGCTGGATACCTCTCGGAGCCTGCGGTTGATCTGGTTGGTACGGGTGCCCACCAAGGTTTCCAGCTCGTCATCGGCCTGGCGCAGCCGGTCCCGGGTTTTTTTCAGCACATCGCCAAACTTCTGGAACTCGGATTTTACCGCGCCCAAGACGTTCCACACCTCGCCGGAGCGTTTTTGGATGGCTAGAGTGCGGAAACCCATCTGCAAACTGTTAAGGAGTGCCGCCATGGTGGTGGGGCCAGCGATGTTGATTTTATAATCCCGCTGGAGGGTTTCCACCAGCCCTAGCCGCACCACCTCGGCGTAAAGCCCCTCCACCGGCAGGAAGAGGATCCCAAACTCGGTCGTGTAGGGGGGCTCGATGTACTTGTCCCGGATGTCCCGGGCCTCGGCCTTGATTCGCTGCTCCAGCTGCTTTTGCAGCCCCTGGATGACCTCCTTGTCCCCCTGGTCGTAGGCGTCCATCAGCTGGCCGTAGAGGTCCCCAGGGAACTTGGCGTCGATGGGCAGCCACACCACCCCGCCCTCTTCCGAGCCGGGGAGACGGACAGCGTACTCCACCACATCCCGGCTTCCGGGGCGGGTGGCAACGTTTGTGCTGTACTGCTCTGGGGCCAGGATCTGCTCCAGGATGGCCCCCAGCTGAATCTCCCCCAAAATACCGCGGGTTTTGACGTTGGAGAGGACCTTTTTCAGGTCCCCCACGCCGGTGGCCAGGGTCTGCATCTCTCCCAGGCCCTTGTAAACCTGCTGGAGCTGATCGCTGACCTGCTTAAAGGACTGCCCCAGCCGCTCCTCTAGGGTTTTTTGCAGCTTTTCGTCTACCGTTTCCCGGATTCGGCTCAGCTGGTCGCTGTTGTCCTTCTGGATGGCGTTTAGGCGGCGTTCCACCGTCTCCCGGGTCTCCTTCATCTGGTACTCGCTTTGGGCAGAGAGGGTGCGCAGCCGCTCCTCCAGCTGCTTTTGCAGGTTTTCCTGCTGCCCCATCATCTGCCGGGCCAGCTGGCCCAGGCTGTCGCTTTGCAGCTCGGCGGCCTGCTTTTGGCTGTCGCTGAGCCGGTCCCCCAGGCCGCCCACCGCGTTCTGGATCAGCAGGGTGGTTTCCTGCCGGCTCTGGCGCAGCTCGTTGGCTATGCTGCTCTCCAGCCGCCGCAGCTCGCCTGCCAGCTCGCTTTCCAGCTGGTCCAGCTGCCGCCGCAGCTCCCGCTCGTTGTCCCGCCGCCCGCTGCGGGCGGTTAAGACGGATAGTAGCGACAGCGCCGCCGAAAGAACCGAAAGGGCCAGCAGGCAGTAGAGCAATGGTTCCATCTTGTCACCCCCGTCAGTCCAAATATCCCTTGGCCGCCAGCAGCTCCGCCATCAGGATGGCCCCGCCGGCGGCGCCCCGGATGGTGTTGTGGGAGAGGCAGACGAACTTGTAATCGTACTGGCTATCCTCCCGCAGGCGGCCGATGGAAACCGCCATCCCCTTTTCCAGGTCCCGGTCCAGGCGGGTCTGGGGGCGGTCCGGCTCCTCAAAGTAGTGGAGGAACTGCCCAGGGGCGGAAGGGAGGGCCAGCTTTTGGGGCTCTCCAGCGTAGTCCCGCCAGCGGCGGAGAATCTCCTCCTTGGAGGCCTTCTCCTGGAGGGTGAAGAACACCGCCGCCAGGTGCCCGTCCGAGACCGGCACCCGGATGCACTGGGTGGTGATGGCGGGGGAGGAGGCGGGGACAATGCCCCCGTCCTCCACCTTGCCCCATATTTTCAGCGGCTCCTGCTCGCTCTTTTCCTCCTCGCCGCCGATGTAGGGGATGACGTTATCCTGCATCTCCGGCCAGGTGGCGAAGGTTTTTCCCGCCCCGGAGATAGCCTGATAGGTGCAGGCAAGCACCTGCTCCAGCCCCAGGTCCATCAGGGGGTGGAGGGCGGGGAGGTAGCTTTGCAGCGAGCAGTTGGATTTGACGGCGATAAAGCCCCGCTTGGTCCCCAACCGCTGCCGCTGGGCCTCAATAACCTGGGCGTGGGCGGCGTTGACCTCCGGGATAAGCATGGGGACGTCCGGGGTACCGCGGTGGGCGGAGTTATTGGACATCACCGGGCATTCCCGCTTTGCGTAGGCCTCCTCCAGCGCCCGGATCTCCTCCTTTTTCATATCCACTGCGCAAAAGACAAGGTCCACCTGGGCGGTGATGGCGTCCATATCCGCCGAGGCGTCCAGCACCTTCATCTCCCCGATGCGAGGGGGGATGGGGGTGGACATGGCCCAGCGGCCCTCTACCGCCTCGGCGTAGGCCCGCCCTGCCGAGCGGGCGGAGGCCGCCAGGGTTGTGACGGTAAACCAGGGGTGCCCCTCCAGCAGGGTGATAAAGCGCTGCCCCACCATGCCGGTGGCGCCGATGATGCCGACTCGAAATTCCTTCATAGCAAAAACTCCTTTGTTTTATAGATATCCTTTTGAAGCGCCCGGCAGGGAAGAGGGCTGCTCCCCGGTACGCCATTCCACAAGCTGGCTAAGCTCCCGCCGGGGCCGGGGGGCGGGGGATTCCCCCGGGTACCCCAGAGCCAGGGCACAGAGGAGCTCCCCGGGGCTGTCCAGCCAGTCCATCAGCTCCCGGTAAGCAAAATAGGTGTCGCAGATCCACAGGCTCCCCAGCCCCGCCTCCTGGGCGGCAAGGGACATATTCTCCATGGCCGCCCCCACCGACTGGGCGTTGCAGAGCTCAAAGATCCGCTCCTCGGGGGTCAGGGGACGGTCCGGGGGCAGGCCCAAGGGGTTTACCGTCAGGATGACCACCGGAGCCTCGGCCATGATGCGGCGGGTGTTCTCCGCGCCGCCAAGGAAGCCGGCGCTGCCGGGGAGGAGGGGAGCGGTGCGCTCCCGCCCCAGGCCGCGGTCCATAGCGGCCAGCAGCGAGGTCTTGTCTTTGCCGGAGACCACCACGAACCGCCAGGGCTGGCGGTTTTTGGAGGAGGGGGCCAGGGAACCGGCCAGCAGGACCGCATCCACCGCCGCCCGGGGGACCGGCTTGTCTAAAAACCGACGGATGCTGCGGCGGTTTTGGATGGCGGAAAGCATGGGGCAAAACTCCTTTCATTTAGAAGAAAAGCTGGACCAGGAAAATGGCCAGCAGGTGGGCGGGGTAGCAGCCCCACCGTCAGGCAGTAGCAAAAAGGGGAAAGGCAATCCGTCCAACCCATCGAAAAGCGGGATATTGTGGAAAAACGCGGTCCCGATGTGGTCGATAACCATCGAGATGATGGCGATCAGCTTGATGAAATTGGTGTCCAGATTGGTTTGGAGCCTGGGTGTGTTTGCGGTTTCCGCAGCAGATACATTCTTCCTGTTTGGCATAGGGTTGCGTGTACCGAAAAGACCGCCGGGTGTCCCCATACCGAAAAATAGCGGCTTTTGGATCAAAGAGGTTGAAAGTCCCGGGAAAGTATCCTATAATAGGTGACTGTCAGCCTGTCCAAGGGTCTATTTTTCCAAATTCTATCTTACCACTGTTCCGGTCCACTGTCAATTTGATTTTCCCGGTTTATTGGGCAAGATAGGGGACTGACAGGGCCTTTCTGCCCGTTTTTTTGTAAAACCCGACAAAAAACCGGGAGACCATTCCCAAAAGCCTACTTTAGAAACAGGGAGAAGGAGAAACCATGAACCAACCTATGCTTCGGTCCGATTACGCCTTCCACCTCCCGGGGGAGCTGATCGCCCAGCACCCCCTGGACCGCCGGGACGATTCCCGGCTCCTCTGCCTGGGCCGGGGGGACGGCGCCATCTTCCACCGGCGGTTCCGGGAGCTGCCGCAGCTGCTGCGCTCCGGGGATGTGCTGGTGATGAACGACAGCCGGGTGCTGCCCTCCCGGCTGCTGGGCCACCGGGAAGGCACCGGCGGCGCCGCCGAGCTTCTCCTTTTGGAGCAGAAGGGGAAGGACCTTTGGGAGACACTGGCTCGCCCCGGCAAAAAGCTGCGCCCTGGGAGCCGGGTGGTTTTTGGGGAGGGGCTGCTTACCGGGGAGATTGTGGACACCCTGGAGGGCGGCAACCGGCTGGTGCGCTTCCGTTATGAGGGGGACAGCTTCTTTGCCGTTTTGGACCGCATCGGGCAGATGCCCCTGCCCCCCTACATCACCGAAAGGCTGGAGGATGGGGAGCGCTACCAAACCGTCTACTCCCGCCAGCCGGGAAGCGCCGCCGCCCCCACCGCCGGGCTCCACTTCACCCCGGAGCTGCTGGAGGCGCTGCGGAATAAGGGAATACAGACCGGCTTTGTCACCCTCCATGTGGGGCTGGGGACCTTCCGGCCTGTAAAGGCAGAAAACATCACAGACCACCACATGCACCTGGAGCACTACACCGTGCCGGAGGAAACCGCCCGGCTGGTGAATGCCGCCAAGGCGGAGGGCCGCAGGGTCATCGCCGTGGGTACCACCTCCTGCCGCACCCTGGAATCGGCCTGGAAGGAGGGCGCGCTGACACCCGGCCCTGGCAGCACCGGCATCTTTATCTACCCCGGCTACAGGTTCCAGGTGCTGGATGGGCTTATCACCAACTTCCATCTGCCGGAAAGCACCCTCATCATGCTGGTGAGCGCCTTTGCCGGGTACGAAAGCACCATGAACGCCTACCGGGAGGCGGTGCAGGAGCGGTACCGCTTTTTCAGCTTTGGAGACGCCATGTTCATTGGGGACATGAGGTAAAATTTTCCATAAACCTGATTGCATATCAGGCAGTAATCTGGTAGAATTAAGAGTAGGAAAAGACCATAGCATAGAATGGAGTGAATGTGATGCCTGAGATTTGCAGATTCTACGGCATAGTTATCAAGATTTTTTTCAAGCCGAGAGAACATGAGCCGAGTCACATCCACGCTCTGTATGGTGAGCATATCGGAGTCTTTGACCTGAAGACAATGACCATGACAGAAGGAGACCTCCCCGGCGAGGCTTAGGAGCTTGTGAAGGAATGGCTGAAGGTCAATCAAGGCAAGCTGCAAGAGATGTGGGACTCCCAAAGGCTGGGGAAACTGCCGCCGCTCTAATGGAGGTGTGTACATGATACCAAAAATCAAGGACATTACGCCACTGCCGGATTTCCTATTGCGTGTAGTATTCGATGATGGGAAAGCAGTTCTCTATGACGTGAAAGAGGACATGGAGCAGATTGAGAGCTATAGAGATTTACGCTCCATCACGGGCCTATTCAATCAGGTGCAACTCGACCAGAGCCGGACCTGTGTATTTTGGAACGACAGAATAGACTTGCCGAGCGACACCATTTACGAATACGGCAGGGTGCAATAAAACCTACGTTAAGGGCCCCAATTAGGGGCCTTTTTGCTGAGTAATACTTTCCCTATTAGAGCGTTTAGGCGGCGTCCTGCGGCCTTCAGGGGCTTCTAAGCCCTTGATTTGCAGCACCTTTCAGGGCGCTTGGTCTCCCGTGGTTATGGGGACCCGAACTAGCCATTAAACCATAGACCCAAAGATGAAGGAAATAATAATTTGGAAGCGAAAACACATCGCCAGAAAGGACATTATATCACATGTATCAGCTGTTAAAACAGGAGGGCCGGGCCAGGCGGGGGGAGTTTACCACCGTCCATGGCACTGTTCAGACCCCGGCCTTTATGAACGTAGCCACCAGCGCCGCCATCAAGGGGGGGATCTCCTCCCTGGACCTCCGGGAGCTGCGGTGCCAGGTGGAGCTTTGCAACACCTACCACCTGCACATCCGCCCCGGAGACAGGGTCATCCGGGAGCTGGGGGGGCTGCACCGCTTCACCGGCTGGAACCGCCCTATCCTCACCGACAGCGGCGGCTTCCAGGTCTTCTCTTTGTCCAGCCTCCGGAAGATACGGGAGGAGGGGGTCACCTTCAGCTCCCATGTGGACGGCAAGCGCATCTTTATGGGGCCGGAGGAGAGTATGCGCATCCAGTCCAACCTGGCCTCCACCATTGCTATGGCCTTCGATGAGTGCATCGAAAACCCCGCCCCCCGGCCCTATGTGGAGCAGTCGGTGGCCCGCACCACCCGCTGGCTGCGGCGGTGCAAGGCGGAGCTGGACCGGCTGAACCGCCTGCCGGATACCATCAATCCCCACCAGCTGCTTTTTGGCATCAACCAGGGGGGGACCTATGACGACATCCGGGTGGAGCACATGAAGGAGATCGCCCGGCTGGGGCTGGACGGCTACGCCATCGGCGGATTGGCGGTGGGGGAACCGGCGGAGGTGATGTACCACATCATCGAGGAGGTGGAGCCCCATATGCCCGCCGACCGCCCCCGGTATCTGATGGGGGTGGGCACCCCGGTGAACATCCTGGAGGGGGTTGCCAGGGGGCTGGACCTCTTCGACTGCGTCATGCCCAGCCGCAACGCCCGCCACGGGCACCTTTTCACCTGGAACGGCATCCTGAACCTTCAGAACAACAAATATCTTTTGGACGAGCGTCCCATCGAAGAGGGCTGCGGCTGCTTTGCCTGCCGGGGCGGCCATTCCAGGGCCTATATCCGCCACCTCTTCCGGGCCAAGGAGATGCTGGGGATGCGCCTGGCGGTGGCCCACAACCTGTACTTCTATAATACCCTGATGGAGCGCGTCCGGGAGGCCCTGGACCAGGGGCGGTTTGACGCCTTTTACCGGGAAATGGTGCCGGTGCTGGGGCGGCGAATCTGAAAAATTCGTCTTTGTCCACTGGAAACCTTGCAACATACAGGAAAAGAATGTATAATAGACATTGAATTTTTTTGGAGGTAAATCAATATGAATTTCGCGTTTCTTACCACAACGGACCCCGCCGCGGCAGGCGGTATGCTGACCAGCGTCCTTTCCCTGGGTCTTATCCTGGTGGTGTTCTATTTCTTCATTCTCCGTCCCCAGCAGAAGCGGGACAAGGAGGCCACCAAGATGCGCTCCAGCCTCCAGGTGGGGGATGACGTCATCACCATCGGCGGCATTGTGGGCACCATCGTCAGCACCAAGGAGGACACCCTGGTTATCGAAACCGGCAGCGACCGCAGCAAGATCCGTGTCACCCGCTGGGCCATCCAGCAGAACACCACCCCCAAGGAGAAGTGATTTCCCGTTTCCTGCCTTCCTGAATAATGGCACGCCCTGCGGAATATAGTTTACTGTGAAAATGTCAATACAAGGGGTGTCTGTTATGAGGAAACCGGCGTCTGCTCCCGATACCAAGAATGTGGTGAAGTTCTCCCGCTCCCTGGCCGTCTCGGTGGTGGTGGGGGTGGTGCTCACCTTTCTCATCCTCTGCGCCTTTGCCGCGCTGATGTCGGTGCGGGACCTGCCCCACAGCGCGGTGGTGCCCATGTCCATCCTGGCGGTGTCGGCGGGGACCATCCTTTCCGGCTACTGCTGCGCCCGCATCCTGCGGGAAAAGGGGCTGCTTTGGGGCCTGGGGTGCGGAACGGTGATTTTTCTGATGGCCTTCTTCTGCGAGCTGATGCTGCTGGGGCAGCCCATCGGCATCCTGGCCCTCTATAAATACATCATCTACGCCGCCAGCGGTATGATCGGCGGCGTGCTGGGGGTCAACAAAAAGCGGAAGGTCCGCTGAAAAGAAAAAGGTAGAATTTTGCCCCGCGCTGTGTTATAATCAAACCATACCCAATGGGACCTATCTGAACTTAGGAGGAATTTAAAATGAAACACGTAAAGACTCTCAACAAAGCGAACCTGAAGGAAACTGCCGCCAAGGGCGGCTGCGGCGAGTGCCAGGCCTCCTGCCAGTCCGCCTGCAAGACCTCCTGCACCGTGGCCAACCAGAAGTGCGAGAGCGCCAAATAAGAAACCCCGCCACCGGTCCAATTCTGCCCGCAGATGCGGGCGGGATTGGGCTGTTTCTTTATAGAGAAAAGGAATGAGGAAAACCATGATACACTGCTACCAGATGAACGGATACAACATTATTTTGGATGTCCACAGCGGCGGGGTCCACGTGGTGGACGAGCTTTTCTACCGGCTGGCCCAGGAGATAGAGCCCCCCTTGCCGGAGGTCTGCCCCCCCGCCCTGACGGAAAAATACGCCGCTTATGGCAGGGAGGCGGTGGAGGAGACCTACGGGGAGATGCTGGAGCTGTACCGCCAGGGCTCCCTCTTTTCCCCCGATGACTATGGCCAGTTCGCCGACCGCATGGTGCTTTCCCCCATTAAAGCCATGTGCCTGCACATCTCCCACGACTGCAACCTGCGGTGCGATTACTGCTTTGCCGGGACAGGGGACTTTGGCACCGGCCACCGGATGGAGATGCCCCTGGAGGTGGGGAAGAAGGCCATCGACTTCCTGATTGAAAAATCGGAGGGCCGGCGCAATTTGGAGCTGGACTTCTTCGGCGGGGAGCCGCTGATGAACTTCGGGGTGGTGGAGGAGATTGTCCGCTACGCCAGGGAGCGGGAGAAGGAGACCGGCAAAAACTTCCGCTTCACCGTCACCACCAATGGAACCCTCCTCACCGAGGAGCGCATCGACTTCATAAACCGGGAGATGCACAATGTGGTCCTTTCGGTGGATGGCCGCAAGGAGGTAAACGACCGGGTGCGCCACCGGGTGGACGGCTCCGGCAGCTATGACGCCTTCCTCCCCAAGTTCCAGAGGCTGGTGCAGCGCCGGGGGGATAGGCAGTACTATGTCCGGGGCACCTTCACCAAGTACAACCTGGACTTTGCCGAGGACGTGCTGCATTTAAACCGCTGCGGCTTCGACCAAATTTCGGTGGAGCCGGTGGTGGCCGACCCCAAGCTCCCCTACGCCCTCACCGAAGCCCAGCTCCCCGCCATCTTCGCCGAGTACGAGCGGCTTGCAAAGCTTCTCATCCAGCGGCGGAGGGAAGGGAAGGGCTTTAACTTCTTCCACTTTATGCTGGACCTGGACCAGGGCCCCTGCGTCATCAAGCGGCTACGGGGCTGCGGGGCGGGGAATGAATACTGCGCCGTCACCCCCGACGGGGACGTCTACCCCTGCCACCAGTTTGTGGGCCAGGAGGAATGGCGAATGGGGGATATCTTCTCCGGAGAAATTGACATGGAGATGAAGCGCCGCTTCGCTGCCTCCAACGTCTACGGCAAGGAGGAGTGCCGCGGCTGCTGGGCCAAGTTCTACTGCTCCGGGGGCTGCAACGCCAACAACCACACCTACGCCGGGGATATCACCCGCCCCTACCGCCTGGCCTGCCAGCTGGAGAAGAAGCGGGTGGAGTGCGCCATTATGATAAAGGCGGCCCTGGCCGAAGAGACAGAGGAGCTGTCCGCCCCCTGCGAGGGGGACTGCGCCGCCTGCGCCAAATAAGGGGAGGGAGAAAGATGGTTCTATTCAGCGCCCTGGGAGCAGGGAAGATGGCAAACGCCATCCTTTCCGGCGCGGTGGCCTCCGGGTATCTTGCGCCGGAAGAGATAGGCACCTACAACATCCACGAGGAAAAGCGGGAGGCTATGGCGGCCAAGGGCTACCAGGTCTACCGGAGCATTGGGGAGCTGTGCCGGGAGAGCAAGTACATCCTCCTTTCCATGAAGCCCCAGCAGGCGGAGGAGGTGCTCCGGGAGATGGCCCCGGCCACCGGCCCGGAAACGGTGGTGGTCTCCATCGCTGCCGGCATCTCGGCAAGCTACATTCAGGGCATTCTGGGGGAGGGGACCAAGGTGGTGCTGACCATGCCCAACACCCCGCTGCTGGTGGGATGCGGGGCCACCGCCGTGGCCTGCTGTCCCCCCACAACGGCCGAGGAGTTTGCCTTTGTCCGGGGCGTCTTTGCCTCCGCCGGGCTGGTGGAGGAGATACCGGCGGACAAGATGAACGAAATCATCGCCGTCAGCGGCAGCACCCCGGCCTACCTCTATCTCATCGCCCTTTACTTTTGCCAGTACGCCCAGGAGCAGGGCATTGATTTTGACACGGCCAACCGGATGTTCTGCCAGACCATGACCGGGGCGGCCAAAATGATGCTGGAAACGGGGATGAGCCACCAGCAGCTTATGGACATGGTCACCAGCCCCAAGGGCACCACCCTTATGGGCCTCACCGCCCTCCGGGAGGGGGGACTGGAGGCGCTAATTCGGGACTGCTGCGATGCTACCATCCGCCGTGCCAGGGAGCTGGGAAGGTGACAAGGGATGAACATTTACACCTTGCAAACCGGCAATATTAGCGGAGTTGCGGCGCTTATGTCCACCATCAAACCGGATTGGTGGGACTACCAGGGGGCAAGCCAGCAGTTGCAAGACGAGAAGCTGCTGGCCCGTCTGGTGGGCTGGTACCTGGGGGAGGACGCCGAAAGCCCCAAGGGCTGGCTCCTCTGCGCCGAGTTTCCGGGCTACTGTTACCTCTCTATCGAGAACCTGGGCTATGACGCCGGCGGGGCCTTTGTGATGGAGGAGCCTTTGGAGCCGCTGCTCCGCCAGGCGGAGGAGTATGCCAGGGGAAAGGGTTACCGGAACCTCAAGTATGTCATCGGCTCCACCGGGATGTCCTGTCACGGGCGGCCGCTGGGAGACTACGCCAAGGAACTGGCGGGACTCCGCTCCCTGGACCGGGAACACTATGACTTTTTCTATGGATACGGCTTCCGACCCGCCGGGTTTCTCCCCAACTGCTATGGGGAGAACTATCATGGTATCATCATGATAAAGGGGCTTGCACCCGACAGCCTGTACTAAACCAAAGAAGCGCCGCATACCCTTTAATGAGCAAGGGTACGCGGCGTTCAGCTTTGGCACAAAAAGGACAAGTAAAAGGCGGTGGCATCAGGATGAAAAGAGGGTTCCGGCGGCGCGCAAGGCTCCGCCCCCATTTTGGGGGGACAGGCTCCTGGGGGGGATATTTCCGGCTGCGGAAGAACAGTGTGGTTTTTCTGGGGCTGTTTCTTGGGGGGCTGCTCCTTGGCAGCCTGTACACCGTCCGGGATTGCGGCGGACAGCGGCTGATTTTAACCATGATGGCAAACCAGCTCCAGGCCCAGGCCGCCGGAGGCTTCTGGCAGGTGCTCACAGGCCGCTTGGTGACCAACCTGGGGTACATTATTTTTTTGTATTTTGCAGCCAACTGCGTCCAGGGAAAGTGGTTGAGCGGTTTGGTTCCCGCCTTTTACGGCCTGTCTGTAGGGAGCGCCGTGACGGCGATTTTGTATCAGCACGGCATCGCCGCCGGAGGGTATCTTGCGGTCTGTGTGTTGGCCCCCCGTTTTTGCCAGCTCATTCTCCTGATGACCGCCTGCAACCAGTCGGTGAAGCTTTCCCAAAACATCTCTGCCAAAAAACCGGCAGGGGAGCAGAGCTTTTTGCTGCTGGGGACGGCAACCGTCCTTTTCTCCGGCCTGGAAGCCTTGGTTTTAAACCGGTTTACAGGGCTTCTGACGTATCTGTAATGTTCAGTGGCTTTACACTGTTTTGGGGCGGGATTTTCCGGGAAAAGATGCTGCTGCCGTCCAAACTGGTGCAGCCGTAGAGGTCTTTTTCCAAAAACTGGTAGATGTTGTGGGAAAAGGGAAAAAGCCCCTCCCTCAACCGGTTTAAAAAATAAAGCATCCCCGTTTCGTCCACCAGCCAGTCCCCGGCGATGTCGTAGCCAATGCCGAGGAAAAGAACCCGCCGTCCAAGGACTTTTCCGATGGCCTCCAGCTCCGGCCGGAGCGAAGCATCATAGCCCAGAAAGTCAAACTCGACGGCGTGGCAGGTGGCCCCCGGCCCCAGATCCGGGCATTGGTTGGGGATGACGGTGCCCTCCAAGGCGTCCACAATCTCCCAGGCGGCGGGAAAGATGGCTTCCGGCGGCACCAGAGGCGGATAACAGAGATTCAGACGCCCCAGCCGCTCCGCCAAGCGTCCCGCCCGGCTCCGGTTCCAGCCTGCCGCCTGTAACAGCGGGCATCCCTCCAGGCGCATCAGGTCCAGCATGGCTCCACCACCCTCCCCTCAATCCTCGGAATTGGTGACCGCCTTTTTGGTCTTGGGGGCGGCGATGCTTCCCAAAGGGTTTTGCTGGATGGCATGCTGGACCTGGGCGCTGGCCACATGGGTGT
>WSMP01000022.1:0-2935 GCA_013316495.1 Angelakisella sp. | reverse complement strand
GTGCCCAGGTTTTCGTGGCCCAAAATCTCCTTTAGGACCCGGATATCCACCCCGCCATGCTGATACATCAGGGTAGCGGCGGTGTGGCGCAGCTTGTGGGGAGAAAAGCCCCGTCCATCCAGCCCCGCCAGCTTCAGGCATTGCTCCACAATCTGCTCCACCCGCCGGGGGGAAAGGGGGCGTTTGTTTTGGGAAAGGAAGAGATATTCCCGGTCCTTTTCCACCTCCGGCTCCGGCCGCACGGCCAAATACACCTGCAAGGCGCTGATGCAGGCGTCGTTTAGGTAAATCATCCGTTCCTTGTTGCCCTTGCCCAGCAGGACCAAGGTACTGTCCTCCCAGTGGATGCTACCTTTTTTGATGCCCACCAGCTCGGAAAGGCGCATCCCGCAGTTAAGAAGGAGGGTGATGATGCAGTAATCCCGCTCCTTCCGAGGGCTTGGTCCATCCACCGCCTGGAGGAGCTGGAGGCTTTCCTCCAGGGTCAAATATTTCGGCAAAGATTTCCGCTGGCTGGGGGTTTCCAGGTCCTTGATGGGACTGATTTCCAGCAGACCCGCCTTGCTGCTAAGGTAATTATAAAAGGAGCGCAGGCTGGAGACCTTCCGGGACCGGGTAAGGGCGTTGTTCTCGTTGGTGGTCTGAACAAAGTTCAGAAAGCCATAGGCGTCGGAAAGGGTGACGCTAAGGATGGTCTCCGGAGGAAGGTCCTCGATGGAAATATCCGCAAGGTTTGGCTCCGCCATGGACAAATGTTCGCGAGAGGCCCGGAGATACCGCAGGAAGAGCCGCAGGTCGATGTAGTAGGCATCCACCGTCCGCTGGGAGCGGCCCTTGATGGTAAGCATATAAAACAGGAAATCCTTTAAAAGCTGTGGACACGGACAGTCGTTGATGTTCATGAAATTTTACGGGATCAAAAAATGGTCCCATGGTCCATAGGTTATTTTTCAGTCCCCTATATTTCGCTAAATTTCTATTTAGCGAAATATCATCGGCCGAAATTTTGAACCATCCCCTGCCTACCATTTTACCGGAAATTTGTGCCTTTGTCCAGGGCCGCCCATTGTCCAATTGGATAAAATCCAGCCGCATCTAAATTTCATTTCAGCAAAAGAAAACCGGCCCAGAGGCGGCATTTTCTGGTGGGCACTGCCGGGGGCTGTTTTTCTCCCTGGGTGGGAGGCTTCGGGGCAGCTCTGGCTCCTGCGGGCCAGGGCCAGGGATGGAATTCTTTTTGCTTTGCCCGCCGCCATCCGGCTTCGCTAAATATTTTTTCCTCTGGTTCATATTCAAACTCCTTTCTCTTTAGGCGGCCAGCCTACTCATGCCGCAGGGCGTCCACCGGGTGCAGCCGGGAGGCCAGCCGGGCTGGATAGACGCCGAAGACCGCGCCGGTTCCCACCGAAAAGAGCGCCACCGCTGCGATGATCTGGGGCTTTGGGAGAAATCCCAGGCCGGTGAGCAGTCCCGCCGCCAGGGCCAGCAGCCCGCTGGCAAGGACCCCCAAAAAGCTCCCCGCAGCGGTGAGAAGCACCGCCTCCACCATAAATTCCCGGAGGATGTGAAAGGTCTTGGCTCCCACCGCCTTTTTGACGCCGATTTCCCGCGTGCGCTCCCGCACCGCCATGGTCATGGTGGTCATGATGCTCAGGCCGGACACCACCAGGGATATTCCCCCGATGGCGGAAAGAACCAGGGTAATCCCCCCCAGTATGGATTCCAGCCGCTCCTTCTGGATAGCCAGGTCGTCATACCGGTACAGGTTCTTGTACCCGGCGGCGCTGTTCAATAAAGCGGTCACCCGCTCCCCCGCCTCCTCCGGCGATGTGTCCTCCGATACCTTTATAAACAGCTGGTCGATGACCGAGCTTCGGGTCAGGGACTGGTGGGCGGTGTAGGGGATGTAGACAAAGGACGGGACATAGTCCCCCGCCAGGTTTTTCAGGATGTTGCTTTCCCCGTCCACCACCCCAATAATGGTAAACACCTCCGTCCCCTGGTCCACCGTCACCTCCATCTCCTTCCCCACGATGTTGGTGCGCCGGTAGAAGGCGTAGGCCAGCTCCTCGTCGATGATGCAGTAGTTTGCCCCGGCGGATATATCGCTTGCCTCCAGGAGCCTGCCGTTTTTCAGCTCCAGGTCGATAATCTGCCCCACATTTTGGTCCACGCCGCAAAGCAGCACCTCCCCGGCGTAGTTGCGCATCACCGCCCGGCTGATGCTGGTGCTGAGGGGAGCCGCCACCGCCACCTCCTCCAGGGCGGCAATCGCGGCCAGCTCCTCTCCCGTCAAGGCGTTCAGCTCCCCCTGGGAGGCGGAAACGGTGATGCAATCGAACCCCAGCTTTTCCAGCTCGCTCCCCACCAGGCCCTGTCCCGCCGCGCCGATGGCGGAGATAACCAGCACCGAAAAGACACCGATGGCGATGCCGCAGACGGTAAGGGAAAGCTGGCTTCGCCTTCTCCACAGGCCCTCCGCCGTGCTTCGCAAAAGCTCCATCCTACTTCGACGCCCCCTCCTTTTCCAGCTCCAAAAGGTACTTCCCCTGTTTTTTCTCCGGCTCCACCGGCTCCTTTCCCAGCACCGCCACCAGTTCCTGGCGGGAGACACCGGAAAGTATCTCCACGCCGTCCACCGTCTCCCGGCCGGTGGTGATTGGCCGCTTTTCCAGCTGATAGCTCCCGGCTACCAGCACATATTCTGTGTTGTCCTTATCCTGGCGGACCGATTCATAGGGGAGAATCATCATCTCCTCCGGCTCCCCTGTAAATATCTCCGCCTTTACGGTGTACCCCGGCCGAATCACCTGCCCCTCCGGCTGGAGCGCAACCTCCAGGTCCACCACCTTCTGGGGGGTGGCGCCCTTCAGCTCCTGGCGGGTGCCGGGGTAGATTTTCCGCACTGTGCCAAAGCAGGCGGTGTCCCCCACCC
>WSMP01000021.1 GCA_013316495.1 Angelakisella sp. | reverse complement strand
TTTCGCTGACTCCGAATCGGCGGGCCAGCTCCTCGATGGTGACGGAGCCGTTTTCATTTAGAATCTCCAGAATCTTTTTTCGCCGTTCTTCGGGGAGAAAGGCCATCAAAACCGCCCTTTCATAGTTCTGTAATGATACAGTCATAGTTTATTCGCAAATTTTTCCTGATATATCCAAGTATATGAATGCGTGGGGAAAAGTCAATCCAACCCCAAGAGATTCTGCAAATCCTACAAAGGGGAGGGGGCGCTTCTTGTTAAACATTACAGGGATAAGGCTGTTACAGTCACAATTTCTCACACAGGAAAAGATTTCCAGGAAAGAAAGAGGTCCAAAGGGACAGCGGACCGCCGGACCTTGCCCGGAGGGGTGTGCGGATATACCTTATTATATAGGCAAAAGTGCGTTGCAAAAAAATCATAATCTCCTCTTGACTTTTCTCTAAAATATCCGATAATTAAGTATAAGAATCCTTATGCCTTTGCGCCGTTTGGCAAAGGGATACATAAAAATCAACTGCAAAGTGGAAGGGCGGCTGTGAATCATGCAAATGGAAAGACAAACCGAGATTCTGCTGGAATCCGGCACCAACGAACTGGAGATCATGGAATTCACCATTGCGGGGGAGACCTTCGGTATCAACGTTGCCAAGGTCCTGGAAATCATGATGACCTGCCCGGTCAAGCCCATGCAGAAGGCCCAGGCGGATATCGAGGGGATCTTCAAGTCCCGTGATATGGTCATCACCGTCATCGACCTGTCCAGCTACCTGGGGCTGTCCCCCTCCACCAACCCGGAGCGGGATATCTTCATCATCACCAACTTCAATAACCACAATTTTGCCTTCCACGTCCACAGCGTGGTGGGCATCGCCCGCATCTCCTGGCAGCAGATCAAAAAGCCGGACCGCATCATCTACGGAGGCCGGGAGGGCGTGGCTACCGGCATCGCGGACTTTGAAAACCACCTTATCACGATTCTGGACTTTGAAAAAATCGTCTCCGAAATCAGCCCCGACCTGGGCATTCAGGTGGAGGACATCGACAAAATGGGGCCCCGGCAGCGCAGCGAAAAGCCCATCCTCCTGGCGGAGGATTCCATGCTCCTTTCCCGGATGATCACCGAATCCCTGCGGAAAGCCGGGTACGAGAATCTGATCGTTACCGACAACGGCCAGGAGGCCTGGGATTTCCTGGTGGAAGCCAAGGCCGACAACGACCCCATCACCAACCATGTCTGCTGTGTGGTTACCGATATCGAGATGCCCCAGATGGACGGACACCACCTCACAAAGCTCATCAAAGGGGATTCCATTCTCCGCCAGCTCCCGGTGATTCACTTCTCCTCTCTCATCAACGAGGAGATGCGCCGCAAGGGGGAGCAGGTGGGCGCCGACGCCCAACTTTCCAAGCCGGAGATCGCAAACCTTGTCTCCCTCATCGACCGCCTGATTCTGGACATGGGCCCCAAGGAAAAGTAAAGAACTCCAAGCCGGAGATCGCAAACCTTGTCTCCCTCATCGACCGCTTGATTCTGGACATGGGCCCCAAGGAGAAGCAAGGGGCGCCAGAACGGCTGGGAAACAGAAAAGCAAACCGAAAAGTCCCTGGGACGAAAGACATCCTAGGGGCTTTTTATGTTTTTGCCTGTGGGTATAATCCGGGGCAGGGGGACATATATTTCATTGTCTATGGAGAAAAGGCTTCCTCTTTCAGGTGTAAAAGTGTGGAAAAAGGCCAGCTCCAAAAAAATCCAGCCTTACTGGCAGGATTTTAGCGCTGGAAAGCACGAGAATTTGTCGGATTTGCTCTTTACAGCCGGGACAAAACTGTATATAATGAAATAGATAATAACACCAAGTTAAATTCGCGGGTACAAAATTGCTTCTATGCAGCCAAAAGGTCGTAGGGGTTTTGTTGTGTCCGCTTTTGGGAGGTTACATAGAATGTATTTGGTACCGCTGAGCAATCTTCCCTCAATCCAGGGGCCGGACCCTGAATCCCAGAAGAAAATCCTTTCCCAGGAGGGGGGGCAGTCCTTCGCCAGCATTATGCAGGAGGCCATTGACACCCTTCAGCAGGCCCAACAGGCCGCGGCGGCGGATTCCTACAACCTCGCCATGGGGGATGTGGATAGCCTCCACAACATGATGATTAACTCCGCCCTGGAGGCCACCGCGGTGGAAACAGCGGTACAGCTCACCGGCCGCGCGGTAAGCGCCTACAAGGAAATCATGCAAATGCAGATTTAACCGATGGCCCTGAACAAAATTTGGATGATAGAGTTGGGAAAGACGAATGAAATTTAATTTCAAAGAGATCCTTGATTTCCTCAAGGGCCAATGGGAAAAATTCAAAGCCTTTTGGGCAAAACTCTCCAAGAAAACCAAGATACTTGTTGTTGCCGGAGGAAGCCTTCTGCTTTTTCTTCTTATTTTGGTGACGATTCTGATAAATGTGGGGAAGAACACCATGCGGGTGATTTTTCCCGGTATGTCCAGCGACGAAAGCACCCAGGTTTACGCCACCCTCCAGGAGATGGGGGTGCAGCCCCAAATTGATAACCGCGGACAGGTGCTGGTCCCCTCCGAAATGTGGGACGACCTGGTCTTCCAGCTAAACAGCAAGGGCTACCCCAAAACCGCCCTCAGCTACGATACCTTCTCCAACTTTGCCGGCTTTACGGCCACGGAATTTGAGAAGAGGACCGGCCTGCTCTTCCAAACCCAGGAGGATGTGCAGAAGACCCTGATGCGCCAGACGGGCATTGAGGACGCGGTGGTGCAGTACACCGTGCCGGAAAGCAGCAACTACATCTGGGACCAGACCAACCAGCAGGAGAGCACCGCCGGTGTCACCATCCGGATGAAGACCGGGTACGAGCTGACCCCGGAGCGGGTAAGCGCCATCAAGCACCTGGTGGCCACCGGCATCCCCAAGCTGGACCCCACCAATGTGGTGGTCATCGACGCCGCCACCGGCATCGAAATGGCCGGGGTGGACGACCCCAACAGCAAGGGGTACTACAGCGTCCAGCGTCTGGAATATGAGCGGCTCATTGCAAAGCAGATTGAGGACAACGTCAAGCGCCTCCTCTCCGGCCGGTACGGCAGCGACGGGGTGACCGCGGTGGCTACCGTGGCCCTGGACTACGACAAGATGGTGTCCGAATCCAAGCAGTACAACAACGAGGGCACCCGCAACCACTTTGAGGAGAACTACACCCTCAACGGTTCGGTGGCGGCGGGGGGCATTGTGGGGGAAGAGAACAACACCGACGCCCCACCCATCTATCCCAACGACGACGGCACCGGCAACGCCGAGGCCACCGATTATTACCGGCATATCGACTATGACGTCGGTTACATAATGACCCAGATTGAAAAGGGAGAGCCGGTGCTTCAGCGGGCCTCGGTGGCGGTGATTGTCAACGACGCCAATTACAACATCGATGTGGAGGAGACCCTCATCGACCTGATTTCCAAGGCGGTGAACATCACCTCCGATAACATCAGCGTCACCAACCTGAACTTTGACGACAGCCAGCAGACTATGGGGCGCGGCCTGACGGCGCGGCAGCGGCTGTTGCTGATTCTGGGCCTCTCCATCCTCTTTGTAATCCTGCTGGTGGTGGTAATCCTCCTGACCCTGCAGGCCAAGAAGAAGAAAAAGCTGGCGGAGGAAGCCGCGGCGGCCGAGACGGCAACCCAGGACGACATCAACAGGGAAATCGAGGAACACAAGAGAATGCTCCAGAACGAGGCCCTGGCAAACTCCAACCAGGTGGAAAGCGCCATCACTCAGGAGATCCGGGACTTCGCCAAGGAAAATCCAGAGATCACGGCCTCCCTGTTGCGGTCTCTCTTAAAGGAGGAACAGTGATATGGCGGAAGCCCTTACTTCCGTAAAGAAGGCGGCAGCAGTCATAATCGCCCTGGGGGCGGAGCGCGCCTCCGAGGTGTATAAGTACCTGAACGAGGACGAAATTGAGCAGATCTCCCTGGAGATTGCCAAGCTGGAGCGTCTTTCCCCAGAGGAGATGCAGAGCACCGTGGAGGACTTCTACGGCCTCTGCATCACCCAGAAGGTTATTAACGAAGGAGGCGTCCTTTACGCCAAGGACGTGCTGGAAAAGGCCTTTGGACAGCAGCAGGCCACCTCCTTTATGGAGCGGCTGAGCAAGTCCCTGCGGGCCAAGTCCTTTGAATTCATCCGCAAGGCGGATTCAAAGAACATCCAGATGATTCTTCAGAACGAGCACTCCCAAACCATCGCTCTCATCCTCTCCTACGCCCGCAGCGACCAGGCGGCCCAGATTATTGCGGAGCTGCCCAGGGGCGTTCAGCTGGATGTCATCAAGCGCATTGCGGAGCTGGACCGGGTCTCCCCGGAGATGATAAAGCTGGTGGAAGAGACCCTGGAGAAGCGGTTCTCCGCCATTATCACCTCCGACCAGGTGGAAGTGGGCGGCGTGCCGTACATAGCCGAGATTATGAACCGCGTGGACCGCGCCACCGAAAAGTTCATCTTCGACGAGCTGGGCGAGAAGGATGCGGCCCTGGCCGAGGAGATCCACAAGCTGATGTTCGTCTTCGAGGACATCGCCATCCTGGACAGCATGACCATCCAGCGCTTCATCCGGGAGGTGGATACCAAGGACCTGGCAGTGGCCCTCAAGTCCGCCAACGAAGAGGTCAAGCAGCTCATCCTCCAAAACATGTCCTCCAGAATGCGGGAATCGGTGGAGCAGGATATCCAGTACCTGCACAACATCCGTATGCGGGACGTGGAAGAGGCCCAGCAGAAGATTGTTGGCATCATAAGGCAGCTTGAGGAGGCTGGGGAGATCGTGATTGCCAGAGGAGAGGGTGATGAGATCCTTGCCTAAGGTTATCAAAACAGCCCGGCTGGACCCGGACGACGAGGTCTTCCGCATTCCCGACGACTTCCCGGAGGAGCTCCAGGAGGAGCCGGAGGAAGAGACCGGCGAATCCGAAGCCGCCCAGGACGATCTGCCCCCCCGCCGGCAGGAAAGCCAAAAGGAGCGGGAGGAAGAGGAACGAAAGCGGGAGGAGGAGCGCCTCCGCCGGGAAAAGCGCCTGGAGGCAGAGGCCCGGCAAAAGGCGGAGGAGCTATCCCAGCGCATCCTGCAAAGCGCCAAGACGGAGCGGGAAAAGCTGCTGGAGCAGGCCCAGACCGAAGCGGGCAAAATCCGGGAGGAAGCCCGGCAGGCGGGCTACCAGGCCGCCTACAAGGAAAAGCAGAAGGAGATACAGGGGCGCCTGGCGGAGCTGGACCAGCTGATGGACCGGCTGCAAAAGGACCAGAAGGACTTTCTGCGCCAGTACCAGGAGGGGCTTTCCACCCTGGCGCTGGACATCGCCCAGAAGCTATTGGACGAATCCATCGCCCAGCACCAGGAGCTGATGCGGCCCCTGGTGCAAAAGGCGGTCTCTTCGGCAAAGAATACAGAGTGGATCAGCGTGCAGGTCTCCGACCGGCTACCCGGCCTGGCGGAGGAGCTGAAAAAGGATTTGGCCGGGCGTCCGGGCCTGCCGCCGGTGGACGTTATCCCTGGGGACGGCCCGGTGGGGACCTGCGTGGTCCACACCCCGGAGGGAATTGTGGACGCCTCGGTCTCCACCCAGCTGGAGAACCTGAAGACCCTTTTCGAGGGATAAGCTAGCAAAGGGGGAGGACCTGTGACGGAGCGCCGCCTCATTGATATCAGCAGCTGCCAGCGGATGCTCCGCCTCAGCGACCTCTATACCTATAAAGGAAAAATCAGCAAGGTGATGGGCCTCACGGTGGAGGCCACCGGCCTTACCTGCAACGTGGGGGACATCTGCGAAATTTGGATGGATGAACACCACGGGGTGGTGGCGGAGGTGGTGGGCCTCCAAGGCAGCATCGTTCAGCTGATGCCCTACGAGGAAGTGGACGGCATCGGCGCCGGGAGCATCGTGGTGAACACCGGCGATAAGCTGGAAATCGGTGTGGGCCCGGAGATGGTGGGAAGGACCATCGACGCCTTGGGCAACCCCATCGACGGCGGCCCGCCCATCGAGAAGGTGGCCCGCTACCCCATCAATGGGGTGCGCGCCAACCCCATGGAGCGTCCCCCTATCTCCCAGGTCATCCAGCTGGGGGTGAAGGCCATCGATGGCCTTCTCACCATCGGAAAGGGCCAAAGAATGGGCATCTTCGCCGGCAGCGGCGTGGGAAAAAGCACCCTGATGGGGATGATTGCCCGCAACGTCAAGGCGGATGTCAACGTCATCGCCTTGGTGGGGGAGCGTGGCAGGGAGCTGGTGGAGTTCATCAACAAGGACCTGGGGCCGGAGGGCCTTGCCAGGAGCGTCCTGGTGGTGGCTACCTCCGACCAGCCGGCCATGATGCGCTCCAAATGCGCCCTTACCGCCACCGCCATCGCCGAGTATTTCCGGGACCAGGGAAAGGACGTCCTGCTGATGATGGACTCCCTCACCCGGTTCTGCATGGCCCAGCGGGAGATTGGCCTTTCCACCGGGGAACCTCCGGTAGCCAGGGGCTACACCCCCTCTATCTATACCATGCTGCCTAAGCTCCTGGAGCGCTCCGGGAACTTTGAAAAAGGCTCCATCACCGGCATCTATACCGTGCTGGTGGAAGGGGACGACACCAACGAGCCCATTTCGGACACCGTCCGAGGCATTGTGGACGGGCACATCGTCCTCTCCCGAAAGCTGGCCATGGCCAACCACTACCCGGCCATCGACGTGCTGGCCAGCATCAGCCGTTTGATGAACAGCATCGCCGCCCCGGAGCACAAGCGGGCCGCCGGGCGCATCCGCCACATGATGTCCGTTTACCAGGATAACCGGGACCTCCTTTCCATCGGGGCCTATAAAAGCGGCTCCAACCCGGAGCTGGACGACGCCATCCGTCACATCGACGCCATTAACCAGCTTCTCCAGCAGGAGGTTGGCAACAAAATTACCTTTGACGATACTGTCCGGCAGATGATGGAGCTGGCGGAATAAAGCGCCAATCCGGGCTGCTGTCTTGTTTGTCTTCTTTTTCTTCTTACGAAAGAAGAAAAAGAAGCAAAAAGAAGAACGGCCTAAGCTAACAATAAAAAGTACTAAGTCCAAAACTCCAGGCACTCACTTGCGCCCTACACAAAGGCTAAGCCCCCAAAGGGGCGGGTAGGGCGTGACACCGGGGGCACCCCGGAAAGAAGCAAAAAGAAGAACGGCCTAAGCTATCAAGATATAGGCGCAACATCTAAGGCTCCAGGCACTCGCTTACGCTCTTTTGGTAAGGTAAGGCCGAAGGCCGTGTAGGGCGCGACACCGGAGGCACTCCGGAGGGCGAGACCCCGGAGGCACGCCGGAGGAGGGTTTTTGTGAAGAAATTTCAATTTTCCCTGCAAGCTATGCGGGATTACCGGGAGCGTCTCCTGGACGAGGAGAAAGGGACCCTCCAGCGGCTGAAGGCGGAGCGGGACAGCATCGAGGAGCATCTGCGCCGCCTGGAGGGGGAGTTTATTGGCATCTCCAGGGAGATGCAGGAGAAGCAGGAGGAGGGCACCACCATCATCGAGCTGAAAAAGCTCAGCGCCCAGCTGGACAACCTGCGTCTCCAAATCCAGGACCAGGAGGCCGCCCTGGCGAAGGCGGAGGCCCAGGTGGGGCGGCAGATGGAAAAGGTGGTGGCCGCCAACCAGGAAGTGAGCAAGCTGGATAAGCTGGAGGAGCGGCAGCGGGAGGAATACCGCCACCAGGTGAGCAAGGCGGAGGAGGACCGTATCGACGAATTTGTGAGCCAAAACCTTGTAAGGATGGCTCCGGCGGGGTAGCGGGCGTGCCGCTCCAAACACCGGGGCCCTGGGAGGTTGGGCTTTTTCCGTTTTTTTCGGAAAAACGCACCCCTTTGGGCGCTGAAAAATTTTTCTAATTGAGAAATTCACTTTGAGTTTCTTCGGATAATATGCTATAATGAATTAGATACTCTGGTGTATTGGCAATTCGCTTGTCCCCCAGGTCCGATTCGGTCCTGTGGTACAATATATATCCCAACCAGTAAAGGAGGTGAAACAGAGAATGAACCAAGCAGCAGCAGTCCAAACCGGCGCGGCTGTACAGGCACAGCCCACCAGCCTCCGGAAGCTCCTGGGGATGGGGCAGGGCCAGATAGGCGACGGCTTCGCTATGATTTTTCAGCAGATGCTTGGGGACGGAGACGAGGAGCAGCTTTCCGCTTTGCTGATGCAGATGGCCGGTTCCCTCCAGGAGGACAGCGAGGAGCTGGGCGGCCAAATGAGCGCCGAAATGCTGGCAGTGATGGCCGGCATGAACCTCCCGGCTTCCGACCTTATGAGTTTGATGCAGCAGGACGGCGCGGTGGCGGAAAACGTGATGGAGGTTCTTTCCACCACCATGAACAGCCCCCAGGGCCGCACCCAGCTGCCGGCGCTCCTTTCCCAGCTGGAGGGTCTTACCCAGCAGCAAGGGGAAGGGGAGGAAATCATCGAGCTGCCCCAGGCGGACAAGGACTTCGTGGAGCTCCTCTCCGCAGCCTGGAAGGAAACCCCGGAGGACGCCGCAAAGCCCCCGGTCCCCCTCACCCTGGACCACAGCACCGTCCGCGCCATCAAGGAGCAGATGGAGCAGAACCGCAAGGGGAACCAGCCGGAAACCCTGGATATCGAAAGCCTCCAGGCCGACGTCAACACCCGCCGGTTCCTGCCCGCAGAGGCGATGACCCAAAAGCAGAGCCTGCCGGTGCCGGACGCCCAGGAAATTGCAAAGCAGCTGAAAACCGGCATCCTGGATAACCTGGCAAAGGGCAAAAACGAGTTCCTGGTGCGGCTGAAGCCGGAGGGCCTGGGAGAAATTCTGGTGAAGCTTTCGGAAACCAAGGACAAAGTGAGCCTGAGCATCTTCACAAACGACAGCCAGACCGCGCGGCTCATCAGCGGCGAGGTGGCGGCACTCCAAAACGCCCTGCGGCCCCTGAACGCCGAGGTGCAGGAGATCACCACCGTTTCCGCAAACGAGCAGGCCAGCCAGTATTCCGCCCAGAACCAGATGACCGACCAGGGGCGGCAGTTCTTTGACCAGCAGCCCAGTCACGAAGGGCACAGCTCCCACAGGGGCGGCTTTGCTGGAAGCGAGGACACCTTTGACGACACCGTTGAGGCGGGCCTTGTCACCGACGAAGCACTGGACACCTACATTTAAGGAAAGGAGGAAAACCATATGGCAATTAGCGGAGTAGGCAGCACCAACAGCAGCTACCGGGAAAACTGGGACAAAAACGGCGGCATCTACGGCGCAGCCGGCGAAACGGATAAAACCGAAGGCACCGAGGGCAGCGACAAGACCCAAGTTTGGGACGCAGTTTTTACCGACAAGAAGGAGCTGGGCGTTACCGCGGAGGACTTCCTGACCCTGATGGTGGCGCAGCTTACCAACCAGGACTTTATGAACCCGGTGGACGATTCCCAGTATGTCACCCAGATGGCCCAAATCACCACCATGCAGCAGATGACCGAGCTTGCCAACTACAGCAAGACCAGCTACGTTATGTCCCTGGTGGGCAAAAACGTCACGGCGGCTAAGATAACGGTGAGCGGCGAACTCCAGAAGGAGACCGGGCCGGTGCAGAGCGTCAGCCTCAACAACAACGAGTTCACCATTGTGGTCAACAAGAAGAAGTTCACCCTGGAACAGATCATGGAAATCCACAGCGGCTCTGCAGGCGACAGCACTGACGGAACGGACAGCGCCACCCAGGTGGATAACAAAAAGAACTATCTGCTCTCCCTTTTGGGCCGGGAAGTGACCATCGACAAGAAGGGGGACGACAGCGACGACACCCTCTCCTACCAGGTGACCGGCGTGGTGGAAAAGACCTCCACCAAGGACGGCGAATACCGGGTTTATGTAAAGGGCGAGTGGCACTCCCTGGACGAGGTCACCGAGGTTGCTGGCGAAAACAAGACAGACACCGAGGCGGACGGGTCCGAGAAGGGGGAGGAAGAGAACGATGGATGATTTTCTGCTGCGAAGCAGGATGAATCTGCCCCTTACCACAGGCACCGCGCCGGTACAAAACCCCGCCCTCCAAAGACCGGCAGGCAGTACCGGGCAAAACGGCCCCTCCTTCCGGCAGATGCTGGAAAAGATGGCCGGAAGCGAGGAGATTTCCTTCTCCAAGCACGCGGCGGGACGGATTGAGCACCGGGAGATTCCAATGACCGAATCCGGGCTGGAAAAGCTCCGGGACGGAATGGAAATCGCCAGGGAACGGGGCATTCGGGACGCATTGATCCTGATGGATGGCTCCGCCTTCATCGTCAGCGCCAAGAACAGCACCGTCATCACGGCTATGAACAGCCAGGAGCTGAAGAACAAAGCGATTACAAATATTGATGGAACCGTTATCCTGTAAAGAGAATCCACAACAGACTGGACCGAAGGGAGCCTCCCAGCTCCCCCAGGAGGTCGCACGGGCCTTGAACGACAGAGAGGTCCGGGGTACTTACTTTTAGGATAAAAAACGGCTCCAGAAGGGAGTAAATTAGAATATGGTTCGATCCATGTACTCCGGTGTGGCTGGCATGAAGGCCAATCAGAACCGGATGGACGTTATCGGCAACAACATCGCAAACTCCAACACCTACGGCTTCAAATCCGGGCGGGCCACCTTCCGGGATGTGTACTACCAGCAGTTCCGGGGGGCCTCCGCCGGCACCCAGACCCGCGGCGGTATCAACCCTTCCAGCATCGGTTACGGCGCCCAGCTTTCCAGCATCGACCTGATGATGGATTCCTCCTCCATGACCAGCACCGGCTTTGCCCTGGACTGCGCCATCACCGGCGAGGGCTTCTTCCAGGTGATGGACCCGGACGGCAACATCTATTACACCAAGGCGGGTATGCTGGACATCAACCCCGCCACCGGTGCCCTGGTGGATTCCAACGGTAACTTCGTTCTGGGCACCAGCGCCACCGACGGCAAGCTGGACAGCACCCAGCCCGGCCAAAACAAAATTATCATCGAGGTGGATTCGGTCCAGGCCAGCACCGCCAAGGTCTCCCAGGAGATTGGCGGGCGCACCATCACCATTGAATCCACCGAGCAGACCAAGGACGCCAATATCAGCTTCACCTTCACCGAGGGCACTGATATGCCCGATGGACAGAAGGTGCAGATCGTCCGGGACAGCACCAGCAGCCTCTATAACGTGAAGCTCAACGCCAACGAGACCTTTGAGAGCATGGCGGAGCTGACCCAGCTCATCAACCAGGCGATTACCGAGCACGACGGCACCGCCCACCCCGGCGGCAACTTCAACTTCACCATCGAGCCGGACCCCTTCGAGACCCTGGGGCCCCTCACCGGTACCGAGCTGGTGAAGACCCCCACCGTGGACTACGAGGGCGGCGGCCTGGGAGAGTTTAAGGACCCCACCGGCGCCGCCACGGCTGGCTCCTGGCCTCCCGGCTTTAAGTACGACAGTGTTGGCCTGCGGTTCAGCGGTGCAGGCGCAGTCGGCATGGAGGTACAGCATGTGGATGCCGACCCCACCGCCACCCCGCCCCAGGAGGAGGGCTTTAAGGTCATCATCACCACTGCGGGAGACGCCACAGCTACCCCGCCGGTTGCTGCGGGCACCTACGAGGGCTTCATCTCCAAAAAGCGCTCCGATGCCTCCCAGAGCGGCGGCACCGTCCTGCTGAAGAACACAGCGGCGGGCGCCGACCCCAACGATACCATCACCATTGCCTATCCCACCACCAAGCAGATTGCCAACTACGATGATGACGGCAATTTTGTTGATTTGATTCCAGAGCTGCAAGGCGGTCCTATTGCGAACCTAAGCACCGCATCCCCCAACCAACCCACCAAGAAGTGCGGCTGGGGCAAGAGCACCCTCACCCTCACCGGCGGTACCGAGTTCCACACCCAGGACGTCTCGAACCTCACTGGCATCTCCATCGGCGCCGACGGCGTCATCAGCGGCACCTCCGACGCGGGCCTCCAGGTGCTGGGACGCATTGACCTGGCTACCTTCGCCAACGCCAAGGGCCTGGAGCAGTGCGGCAACAGCTACTTTGCAGAGACCGCCAACTCCGGCGAGGTGAAGCTGGCTATCGCCGGGGAAAGCGGCACCGGCGCCATCAAGAACTCCGCCCTGGAAATGTCCAACGTGGATCTGGCCCAGGAGTTCGCCGACATGATTGTTACCCAGCGCGGCTTCCAGGCAAGCTCCCGGATGATTACCGTTTCGGACACCATGCTGGAGGAGCTCACCAACCTGAAGCGTTAACAACAAAAAGCACAAGCCCAAAAGGCTCCCGCGGGGCGGCGTGTACCGCCGCCCCCGGAGGAATGCGGGAATCCGAAGAAGCACAAACGATTTTCGCGTTCCTCCGAGGCCCGGAGGCCTTATCGCACTGTCCGATAAGTCTATAAAAAACCCGCCCAAAAAACAGGGAGGGATTTTGGCTAAATTCACAAAAATATGTAAAGGGAGAAATGAATCATGATCATCGTCACCAATCTGCGTGGAGAAGAATTTACCGTCAACTGCGACCTTATTGAGACCATCTCCGAAAATCCGGATACCACCATGCTCCTTACCAGCGGTAAGGTATACATCGTCCGGGAATCCATGAAGGAAGTTATCAACAAGGCGGTGGAATACCACAAGATGATCCACAGCGGGATCTACTAAATACTATTTTTAGAAAGAAACCGCGTACATAGGCCAATCAGCGGTTACCAAGCATCTTGAAGGCCCTCCTTGAAGGTGGAAAGATTGCCGGAAGTTTTACAAAAAGCGGACGGATACAGATGCTTCTTCTAAAAAACGGCGCTGCTTTCGATTTTTCAAGCTGGCCCTTGTAAAGGAAAGGTTAAACAGCTATGGATTTAATGTCAGTAATTGGTTGGCTGCTGGGAATCGTCATGATTATCTTTGGTATCGTCTTCCAGAAGGCGGACCCGACGACGACCCCGCCCACTCCCATGGGATTCATCTGGGGCAACCTGGGTAACTTCTTTGATGCGCCCTCCCTGGCGGTGGTATTGGGCGGCGTTATCGCCGGCCTGATGGTCTCCTTTCCCATCAGCATTTTCACCAAAGTCCCCAAGCACATGAAGATCATGTTTATGCCTACAAAGTATAACCCCAGGGACTACATCGACCAGATTGTGGGCCTGGCTACAGAAGCCCGTGTCAACGGCCTTCTTTCCCTGGAGGGGAAGCTGAACGAGACCAAGGACGAGTTTCTCAAAAACAGCATGATGCTGGTGGTGGACGCCGTGGAGCCGGAGAAGGTAAAGATCCTTTTGGAGACCGAGCTGGACTATTTAGACGAGCGCCATGCCCAGGACAGAGCCTTCTATGACAAGGCGGCTGCCTACGGCCCCGCCTTCGGTATGATCGGTACCTTGATGGGTCTGGTGAACCTCCTAAAGCAGCTTTCCGACCCGGACGCTATCGCCCCCGCCATGGCCCTGGCCCTGGTGACCACATTCTACGGCTCTGTTCTGGCAAACCTCATCTTTACGCCTATTTCCAATAAGCTGAAGGTCCGCCACGAAGAGGAATACCTTTGCAAAATGATCGTAGCCGAAGGGGTGCAGGCCATCCAGGCCGGTGACAACCCCCGGTTTATCGAGGAGAAGTTGAACCAGCTGGTGCCTGGTTTCCTCACAAAGGGCGGCAAGGAAGGCAAGGCCCCCAAGGAGAAAAAGGGGAAATGAGCACCCGTAGGAACCTGAGAAAGGGGGTCCGCTGAAAATGGCAAAGAAGCAAAGGGAGGAGCCCTCCGGCGACTCCTGGATGAATACATACTCAGACCTTGTGACCCTGCTGATGACCTTCTTCGTGCTGCTTTTCAGCATGTCCTCGGTGAACGCGGAGAAATGGGAGCTTTTAGTGGACGCCCTGGCTGGGGATAAGAACCAGGTTGTCATTGACCCCGACGGCACCTCCGGCAGCGAGACGATAGCCGGAAACCAGGGAGAGCAGTCCGGGGAGATGAGCGTCACCGGCAACCCGGAAGACCTGGAGGAGTTCGACGACCTCTTTGCGTTTCTCCAAAAGTATGTGGAAGAAAACAACCTCACCGAATCCATTGAAGTGATGAAGGACGGAAGCAGCGTCGTTTATATCCGCTTCCGCAACAACATCTTCTTTATGCCCGATAAGGCGGATCTGCGCCCGGAGGCCCTGGAGATCCTGGGCTACCTGGGGGATTGCCTGGGGGCGGTGGAAGACCAGATCTATGTTATCAGCATCAACGGGCACACCGCCCAGGTGGATACCTTAGGCGGGGTGTACAGCGTTTCCGACTGGCTCCTCTCCGGAGAGCGGGCCAGCCAGGTGGCCAGATACCTGGACGAGGAAAAGAAGATCACCCCCAGTAAGCTCCGGCCCATGGGATACGGCAAAAACTTCCCCATTGCGGATAACAGCACTGCCAAGGGACGGGAGCAGAACCGCCGGGTGGATATGACCATCGTCCGGGATGCCGGCGGCGGCGCGGAGGTGGACCAGCAGCTGGCCAGCCTCTTTGACCCCGACCAGTTCCCCCGCTCCGGAGGCGCAACGGACCTCCTGAGTCCGGATCCCCTGCCGGTAGAAAATGAAAATGAGCCGGTGGATGCGCCCCCTCCTGTCCAGGAGGGAGAAAACACACCCACTCCGCCGGATCCCACCACCCCAGACCCCGTCACCCCAGACCCCACCCCAGAAAGCTAGCGTATGTATGCCAAAAACGGACAGAAGGAGTTGGTTTAATGCCGGAACAATTATCACAAAGCCAGATCGACGCCCTTCTGAAAAAGATGGCCTCCGGCGAAGAAAACGTCCAGGAGGAGAAGCGTAAGATCCGGGAATACGACTTCAAATCTCCCAAAAAATTTACCAAAGAGCAGTTTAAGGCTCTGGACAGCCTCCACGAGACCTTTGCGCGGATGCTCTCCTCTTATTTTTCCGGCCTGCTGCGCACCGTCTGTGAGATTGAAGTGATGGAGCTGGAGGAGCAGCGGTATTACGAGTACAACAACGCCCTGCCGGATACCGCCCTGATTGGCCTGGTGGACGTGCTGCCAGCCAACAAGCACTATGACAACACCACCATGATTTTGGACCTTTCCACCACCATCGGCTTCTTTCTTATTGACCGGGTGCTGGGCGGTCCGGGAAGCGGCTACAACCTGAACCGGGACTACACCGATATTGAGATTGCCATTTTGAGCAATGTCTTCGAAAAGGTGACCCAGCGGCTGGAGGAGACCTGGCAGAACAACCTCCCCATTACCATCCAGTCCAGGGAGATACAAACCAACGCCCGCCTCCTCCAGATCTTTGCCCCGGAGGATGTGGTGGTTATCGTCATCCTGCGGATAAAGCTGGCCAACCAGGTGGAAGGGAACCTGACCATCTGCATTCCGGCGGAGTTTTTGGAGCAGGTGAACCACACCTTTGGGCTGCGGTACGCCCGCCCCAGCAAAAAGCAGGACCCCCACCGGGAGATGCTCAAAAAGCGTATCATCCTGGAAAACGTCTGCGAATCGGATATGGACATCCGGGTGATCTTCGACCAGCTCCAGCTGGAGCTGCATGAGATTATGCAGCTGCAGCCGGATGACGTCATCCCCCTGGGTAAGAAGGTGGGCAGCGACGTGCTGGTGACGGTGGGCAAGGTCCCCTGGTTTACCGCCAAGCTGGGCCAGACCAAAAAGAAAAAAGCAATTCGGCTCAATGATATAGTAACAAACGGAGAAGAGGTTGTTCAATGGGAGAAGATAGAAGCCAGCAGTTAGATAATGAAGCGATTCTCAGCAGTCTGGAGATCGACACCATCGGCGAAATCCTCAATATCAGCATGGGCTCCGCCGCCACAGCCATCTCCACCTTGTTGGATAGGGCGGTGAATATCTCCACCCCCACGGTGGAGCTGCGGCAGTTCAGCAGTATGGACTACGCCGCCCTGGAGCCGGCGGTACTGGTGAAGATTGAGTATGTGGAAGGAATCTCCGGCTCCAATGTGATGATCTACCGCCAGCGGGATATGCAGGTGATTTTGAACCTGCTGATGGGCAACGACGACCCCCCCAGCGATGATTTCGTCTTTGACGAGCTGAGCATGAGCGCCGCCTGCGAGGTCATGAACCAGATGATGGGGGCCTCGGCCACCGCCCTTTCCGAGTTCCTGGGCATGGTGGTGAACATCTCCACCCCGGAGGCAAGCATCGTCACCTCCACCGATAGTTATCGGGAGGCGGTGGGGGTGCAGGAGGGGGACGAGATTGTTGCCGTCTCCTTCCGCCTGTCCATTGCCGATGTCATCGACACCAACTTCGCCAGCATCCTGGGCTGCGGCCTGGCGAAGGAGATGGTCCAGACCCTCATGGGAGACCAGGGGGATACAAACCAACGCCCGCCTCCTCCAGATCTTTGCCCCGGAGGATGTGGTGGTT
>WSMP01000232.1 GCA_013316495.1 Angelakisella sp. | reverse complement strand
GTGGTGCCCTTTGGGCCCTTCCTGGCCCTGGGGGCCATGGGGACCGTCTGCTTCGGCCAGCCGATGATCGACTGGTATTTAGGGCTGTTGTAGCAATCGAAACGATAGAAGTGAGGGGATTATATGGCGAAGCTGGGCTTTGACATTGGCGGCAGCAGCCTGAAAATTGCTGTGGTGCGGGAACGGGAGGTGCGCCTGGAGGAGATGCGTCTGCCCGAAAACATGGTGGACGAGGGGGGCGTCATCCTGCCCCACGTCTTTGCAGGTTTTTTGAAGCAGGCCAAAAAGGAGCTGGCCCTCCCCAGGGGGGATGCGGCCCTGGCCCTGCCCCCCAGCCAAGCCATCTGCCGCCTGGTCACCATGCCCCGGATGACCACCGAGCAGCTGCTGCTGAACCTCCCCTATGAGTTTTCCGACTTCATCCAGGGGGAGGCGGACCAATACTTCTGCGACTACGCCGTCTGCGCCTCCACCGAGGAGGACGAGGGGGAGGGCATCCCCATGATGGCGGCGGTGGCGGCCAAAAGCCGTCTGGCGGAGTACGCCCGCATCTTCTCCCAGGCGGGGCTGCGCCTCAAAACCGTCCTCCCCCAGGAGATGGCCCTTGTGAACCTCTGCCGGAACCGGCCGGAGGGGGCACAGGAGTATTTCTTTGTGGACCTGGGGTATCGCCATACCCGGATTATTGTGGTGTGGGGGGACCGCATCCAGGCCACCCGCCAAATTCCCATGGGGGGCCGGGATATCGACCTTGCCATTGGGGATGAGCTGGGGGTGGATGCCTTTTTGGCCGGCACCTATAAGCTCACCAACTACCAGAATGTCCAGTCCGCCCCGGTGGTGGCGGACCTTTGCGAGCGCATCGCGGTGGAGATTTTGAAGGTCCTGAATTTCTACCGCTTCACCTACCGTTCCAGCAGCCTGGGCGGGCTTTTCCTGGTGGGTGGCGGCGCGGCGCTGCCGCCGTTGGAGCGGGCCATCGCCAGCGCGGTGGATCTGCCCCTGCTGGACCCGGCCTCCCTGCTGCCGGGGGCGTTCCAGGAGGCGGCCTCCGGAGTGTTTGCCGCAGGCGTGGCTATGGGAGGGAAATGATATGAAGAGACAAAGAGGGAGCTACCCGGAAAAACGAACCATGAACCTCTTCTATAAGCCGGACCGCACCACCAAACCGGCGACCATCGCCCTGTACCTCCTCTTCGCCTTTACGGTGCTGCTGGGCCTTTCCAAGGTGCTGGTCTATGACCTGTGGGTGGAAACCCAGGAGACCCAGCGGACCCTGGCGCTTTCCCAAAGCCGTTTGGAGGAGACGATGGCGGAGCTGGCGGATTACGAGCAGGTGCTGGACCAGTACCACCGCTACGCCGCCACCGAGGAGGAGGAGGGGATAGTGGACCGGATGCGGGTGCTGCGCCTTTTGGACAGCGCCATCGGCACCGGCCCCAGGCTGGACAGCATCGCCATCAGCGGGGATGTGGTGCAGGTGCGGGTTTCCGGCGTCACCCTGGCCCAGACGGCACGCATCGCCAGCACCCTGGAGACCTCCCCCATTGTGGAAAAGACGGTGGTGACCACCGCATCCACCACCGAGGCGGCGGACCAGATGACTGCGGGGGTCCATATCTACCTGAAGAAGGAGGGGGCAGAGTGACAAAACGACAGCTTACAGTCCGGGAGAAGCTGCTCCTTGGCCTTTTGGCGGTGACAGCCCTGGTGAGCGGCTATCTGATGCTTTTTTATAACCCCATGCTCCAAAAGCGGGACAGGATGCGGGCGGAGATTGAGACCTGCCAGAGCCAGCTGGAGCTTGCCCAAATCCGGGTGGCGGAAAAGCAGCGGATGGAGCGGGAGCTGAAGGAGCTTTTTGAGAAGGACCCGCCTCCCCGCAGCCTGGCCCCCTATGATAACTCCCAGGCGGTGATGCTGGAGCTCCACGGCATTCTTTCCGCCGCGGAGGATTACTCCCTGGCCTTCAGCACCGTGGAGGCGGAGGAGTCCATCGTCCGCCGCAGCATCTCCCTCACCTTCACCAGCGCCAGCTACGAC
>WSMP01000231.1 GCA_013316495.1 Angelakisella sp. | reverse complement strand
ACCCCCAGCGCCCCAATGGCCCCAACCGAGCTGACATGGGTATCAAAGTGGGGCACCACCATCCCCGGCTTCACCCAGCCCTCCTGGATGGCCAGCAGGTGACCGATCCCCTCCCCTTCCACCACATGGATGCCCTTGGAACTAGCCCAAGCCCGGCTCTCCCGGATGAATTTCTCCTGGGCGGCGTTCTTCACCGGCACCATGTGGTCAAAGGTCATGTAAACCTCCTGGGGGCGGGGCAGACGCCCTCCCAGCTCCTGTTCCAGCACCTGGGCGAACCAGTCGCTGAGGGCCGGCCAGGGGTAGAGGAGGCGGCGCTCCACCGGGAAGAGGTGCTCCTCCCCGGCCTCCACCTTGGGGAGTCCCGCCGCCCTTGCCAAAATCCGATAGGTATAGGGTTCCATCCGTTTCCTCCTGTCTTTACGCGGTGAGGAGGAACATCCCCCCTAAAAACAGGCCGGTGACCAGGGTGACGACGATGCTGTACCCCAAAAAGTCCCGCACCTTGATGCCCAGCACCCCCGCCATGGGAAGAGCCCAGAAGGGGCTGGCCAGGTTGGTCCAGGCGTCCCCGTAGCCGATGGCCATGGCCACGGTTTTCAGCTCCACCCCCAGTATCTTGGCCGCTTCAATCATCACCGGACCCTGCACCGCCCACTGTCCGCCGCCGGAGGGAACGAAGAAGTTCACGATCCCCGCCGAAAGGAAGGAGATGGCGGCCATGGTCCGGGGGGAGGCGATTTGCACAAAGGCTTTGGCAATCAGGGGCACCAGGCCGGAATGGGTCATGATTCCCATAATACCGGCGTAGAAGGGGAACTGGAGGATGACGCCCCAAGCCTGGCTGGTCTGTTCCTTAAAGGAGGCGGCGTAGTCCAGGGGGTACCCCCAAACGGCCAGGCCGATGCAGAGGATAATCAGGTTAAAGATGTTCAGGTCCACGTTAAAGCCGTTTTTCACAAAGTGATTCACGGCGAAGGCCAGCCCCAGCAGGGCGATAAACCAGGACCAAATGCTCATGTACGGTAAAGAAGCAAGTAACCGAAAACAAGAGATAGACTGCCAGCACCACACTATTCCGAACCAAAGAAACCAAAGACCAAAAGACAAGCATTGTGGAAATGTGCATAACAGGCTATTCCGTCATGGATAACTCTATTCACAGGACATGGAAAAGCGAAAGAGCCGCTTTCCCACATCCTGCAAACAGAGTTACCCACAACTCCATAAGACAGCCAGTTATACACATTCCCACAATGCCGACTACTATGGAATCCCACCTTACACTGACCTATATTTTTGATACACAACAACCAGATTAAGTTGTTGTTATTTTTATTTGGGGGATTGACTATAATAGCAAAGGTGATATAATGTACTTGTACATTAAGTACATTCAGAAAGTAGAGGTGGTGAATAGTGGAAATTATTATCAGCAACAATGCCAATAAACCGATTTATGAACAAATCACATCACAAATCAAGGCAATGATAATGAGCGGAGAATTACAGGCAGGTGACGCAATCCCTTCCATGCGAGCTTTGGCAAAATCAATCCATGTAAGCGTCATTACAGTCCAAAAAGCCTATGAGGATTTACAAAGGGACGGATTTATCGAAACTACAGTTGGCAGAGGAAGTTTTGTGTCGGCGCAGAACAAAGAATTTTATCAAGAGGAACAACAGCGTATAGCCGAAGAACATTTACAAGCAGCCGCCGAAATAGGGAGAATGAGTAATATTTCTCTTGAAAAATTGACGGAATTATTAACTTTATTTTATCAGGAGGACGAATAACATGGAAAACATTTTAGAATTGCAACAAATATGTAAGTCTTTTCCAAAGTCAAACTTTATATTGGATAAACTCTCTTTTTCATTACCGTATGGGGCTATTCTGGGCTTTGTTGGTGAAAACGGCGCAGGTAAAACTACCACGATTGGCTGTATTTTAAACACTGTCAGAAAAGACAGCGGTATGGTAAAACTATTTGGAAAAGAAATGCGGGATATTGACACAGACATTCGAGAAAAAATTGGTGTGG
>WSMP01000230.1 GCA_013316495.1 Angelakisella sp. | reverse complement strand
GCGAGGTGATGGAGCTGCTAAAACAGGTGGGCAGGGAGCTGGGCAAGGCCCTGGTGGTCATCACCCACGACAGCCGCATCGCCGGGATGGCGGTCCGGCGGCTCACCATTGTAGATGGAGTGTTGACAGAGGTGACAGCGGGATGAAGCGCTATTCTGCACTGGCCTGGAGGGAGCTGCTGGCCCAGCGGGTCACCTCTGTTTTGATTCTCCTGGCCATTGTCCTTTCCACCATGATGACAGCGGTGATCGGCCAGTCGGCGGGGGTGCTGTCCGCCATGCGGCAGCAGCAAGCCATCGCCATTGGCGGTGACCGCCACGCCGGTTTGGTCCAGATGGACCGGGAGCAGCTGGCGGCGCTCCAAAGCGACCCCCGCCTCTCCTTCGTGGGCAGCTTTGTGGTGCTGGGGAACGCAAAGCTGGATAACACCCTGTCCCTGGGCCTCAGCGAATTCCAGGAGGATGTGAAGGCCGTTTACCCCTCCATCTCCGCCATCAAGGAGGGGCGGCTGCCCCAGGCCCCCATGGAGATCGCCCTGCCGGAGGATGTGCTGGAGTATCTGGGTTTCTCCGGCAGGCTGGGGGAAACCCTCTCCCTTCCTCTTTCCAAAGCGCTACGCCACGGGGTGATGACCCAGTCCCACGACTTCACCACAGATCTCACCCTGGTAGGCATCACCCGGAGCAACTATATGAGCTACGCCGCCGGTGTGGTCAACGGCATCGTGGGGCCGGGGACGGCGGAAGCTCTGCTGCCGGAGGAATATTTCTATTACAATGTGGATATCAAGGTGGCGGACAAGGGGGCGTTTCAGTCCACCATGGACAGCCTTGTTTCGGCGCTGAACATCCCCCAGCTGGACACCACCTATAACATCCCGTACCTGGACGCCCTGGGTATCCGGTATGATAGCAAAGCCGCCGACGTGGCGGATGCCTCCGACGAGGGGTTCTCCTACCTGTTGGCGGCGGCAATCCAAACTATACATGAGGCCACCGCTCCTCATCCTGTTCCTGGGGATATGCTATCTCACCTTGGGGTGGATTGTCTACGAAAACATGCGGACCTATCCTCCGGCGCTGCTGCTGTTGGTGGCCGTTGTGCTGGGCATCACCACCTGGTACATCTTCACCCGCGAAAAATACCAGATCCAGGTGAAGGCCGCCAAGGGTATCTCCGACGACGAAATAAGGTTCTAAAAGCCCTCCCGCTTTTGGATTGTCCCCTGTTAAGCAGCCAAAAAAGCGGAATATTGTAGAATCATAGGGTCTTACTCCGAATTTTAAAAGGAGTAAGACCCTATTTTTTAAGCGAAGGGATACCCTCTCGTTTTCTGCCGCTGGTCCGTCCGTTCTTTTTACTCCACTGCCCCAATCGCCCCCACAATACTCATCCGGCGGATTTTCCGCAACGGGACGCAGGTGGCCAGCAGACAGGCCGCTATGGCCAGGCCCGATGCCTCCAGGGTGGGGACCACCGGCACCGCCACCAGCCGGAGCGTGTCTGTCGTCGCCGCCTCCACGGAGATGGTGCAGAGATACCCGGCGATACCTCCTATCACCGATGCAATCATGCCGTAATAGGCCCCTTCCCACAGGAAGACCCTGTATAGGCTCCCGGCGCTCATGCCGATGGCCCGCTGCATCCCAATTTCGGCGACACGGGTGTGGATGCTGGTGTAAACGGTGTTGATGATGTTCAGCAGGCCGATGAGCGCCACAAACAAGATGAGCCCCCAGGCCAAAAGACGTATCTGGGCAAAGCTCTCCGCCAGCTGCCGGTCGGTGTCCTCGTAGGAGAGCCAAAGGGTGCCAGGGGTGCGCCTTGCCAGCGCCTCCACCACAGCGTCAAAGTCCTCCCGGTCCACCCCCTCCACCAGGGCGGGCAGCAGCTCGTGGTAGGCCGACTTGCCGGTAAGAGCGGTGTATAGCTCCTCGTTTACAATAACCTGGACGCCGTTGACAAAGCCGTTGTTCCCCACCGACAGGTAGCCGTCATAGCCATCCAGGGTGTACAGCACCTCCAGCTTCCGGTCCGCCACAGTGATGGTCTCTCCCACCGGGATGTTGGTGCGGGGGATATCC
>WSMP01000229.1 GCA_013316495.1 Angelakisella sp. | reverse complement strand
GGCTTTCATGTTCTCGTAATTGCCAAAGAAGCGAACGTGCATCAGCTGGCTGATTTTATCGTAGCTGATGGTCTGGTTGGCAAGCTGGTGCACCATATAGCGGATGTTCCGCCGGGAGGCGGCCACCGCCGCCAGACCCGCCCCGGCGAAGGAGATTTTGGAGGTGGAGCCGAAAATAAAGATCATGTCCTCCTTCCCCTCCTCCTTCAGGAGGGAGAAGAGATCCAGCAGCTGGTCCCCCTCCTCGTAGAGGTCGTGGATGGTGTAGGCGTTGTCCCAAAAGATGCGGAAATCCCTGGCGGCGGGCCGGAGCCCGGCGAACCGCCGCACCACCCGGTCGGAATAGGTGACGCCGGTGGGATTGGAATACTTGGGAACGCACCAGATGCCCTTTACCGCCGGGTCCTTCACCAGCTCCTCCACCTGGTCCATATCCGGGCCCTCCGGGGTCATGTCCACATTCACCATCCGGATGCCGAAATGCTGGGTGATGGCGAAGTGCCGGTCGTACCCCGGCACCGGGCAGAGGAATTTGATCTCCGGCTCCTTGCACCAGGGCTTATCCGAGCCGTACACCCCGGAAAGGAGGGCCCTGGTCATGCAGTCGTACATCATGTTGAGGCTGGAATTGCCTCCCACGATAATCTCGTCCTGCTCCACCCCCAGCATATCCGCCAGGAGCTTTCTTACCTCCGGCAGGCCGTCCAGAAAGCCGTAGTTGCGGCAGTCGATGCCGCTTTCGGACACCGCCCCTAAGCTGCTGGTGACGGTATCCAGCATCCCCTGGCAGAGGTTCAGCTGCTCGGTGTTGGGCTTCCCGCGGGACATATCCAGGCGCAGGCCCTTCCTTTGGTACTCCCTGTATTCCCCCCGCAGCTTCTTCAGCAGGGCCTCCAGCTGCGGGACGGTAAGCTCTCCCAACGCGCCCATAGCGCCGCCTCCTTTTACACAAATCTGTTTCTTCCATTTTAGTATATCCGCCAGCTGTTTGCAAGTCATTTTTTTGCATCTTGCAGGATTTGGCGGTTTATCCCAGTGCCCGTGGTATTTCCAGGGGCTTTTTGTTTTTTCTGTCACCGAAAAATTGCAGATAAAAACATCCCCCCGCCAGGCGAGGGGATGTTGGGCAAGGCTTATGGAGCGCCCTGGGGGCGGTTTTACTCTTCCCAGTTGTGCCAAACGCTTTGGACGTCGTCGTTATCCTCCAAAAGGTCCAGGAGCTTTGCCATCTTATCCGCCAGCTCCGGCTCCGGGATGGCGGTATAGGTGGAGGGGATGTAGGCGGCTTCGGCGGAGGTGAGGGTGTAGCCCTTGGCCTCCAGGCCCTCCCGAACGGCCCGAAGGTTGGCGGTGGCGCAAAGCACCTCCACGCAGCCCTCCTCGAAGTTCACGTCCTCCGCCCCTACATCGAAGCAGTCCTCCATCACCTTTTCCTCGTCCAGGTCCTCGTCGGGGTTATCAATAAGCACCAGGCCGGTTTGGGTGAAGAGGAAGGAGACGCAGCCGTTCTGCCCCAGGTTGCCGCCGCACTTGTCAAAGTAGTGGCGCAGGTCCCCGGCGGTGCGGTTGCGGTTATCGGTGAGGGTCTCCACAATGACAGCCACACCGGAGGGGCCGTAGCCCTCGTAAACAATCTCTTCGTAGGCGTCCTTGTTATCGCTTCCCGCCGCCTTTTTGATGCAGCGCTCGATGTTGTCGTTGGGCATATTGCAGGCCTTGGCTTTGGCGATGCAGTCCCGGAGCTTGCCGTTGGAGGCGGGGTCGGGGCCTCCCTCCTTGACCGCCACCGAGATTTCCCTGGCCACCTTGGTGAAGACCTTGGCCCTGGCCGCGTCGGAGGCGCCCTTCTTCCGCTTAATGTTGTTCCACTTGGAATGTCCAGACATGAATGACCGTCCTTTCACAAATTTCTACCATAAAAATGCTCTGCCAAGCGAACAGGGCAGAGCATTTTTTAAATCATTTGGAGGCGCCACCCGGATTTGAACCGGGGGTGAAGGTTTTGCAGACCTCTGCCTTACCACTTGGCTATGGCGCCAGAAAATGGAGCGGGTTACGAGGCTCGAACTCGCTACCTCCACCTTGGCAAGGTGGCGCTC
>WSMP01000228.1 GCA_013316495.1 Angelakisella sp. | reverse complement strand
GTCACCAGCCGCTCCTGGTCCGGAGCGGTGTTGATGACCACAAACCAGGCCATCACCGCAATTACCACCGAAAGAACCCACACAAAGCTGGATTTTTTCAAAATGCCCGAAAGGGTGGGCAGCTTCATCGTTTGGACCTCCTGAAAAGTTTCTTTTTCTCTGTGGCGTTTTCCTTATCCTCCGCCACAAACTCCCGGAACAGGGCGGCACTGAGGCCATTGACCCCAATATCAATTTCCAGCTTACCATTTTTTGCCATGGTCACCGCCCCTGTCTCCTCCGAAACCACCACCACAATGGCGTCGGATACCTCGCTGATGCCCAGGGCCGCCCGGTGGCGGGTCCCCAGGGCGCGGCTAATTTCATAATTATCGGAAAGGGGCAGAAAGCAGCCCGCTGCATACAGCCGGCTGTTGCGGATAACCAGCGCCCCATCGTGGAGGGGGGAATTGGGGAAAAACACGTTCTTAATAAGGTCCGCGCTGGGCTGGGAATCAATGACCGTACCGGTGGAGATAATGTCCCCTATCTTCGTCTCCCGCTCCATAACAATCAGAGCGCCAATCCTCTCCTTGGAGAGGATTGCGCAGCTATCACAGATGGCGTTGATGGTTTTAATCATCTGCTTGCGCTCGTATTCGCTGGTGCTCATATTGGTGCCGAAAACCGAGAGGTTGGAGATGGAGGTCCGCCCCACCTGTTCCAGCACCTTGCGCAGCTCCGGCTGGAACAGCACCAGCAGCACCAGGGCCCCATAGCGAATCACCATTTCCATGGCGGTACGCAGCGTGTAAAGCTCCAGCAGATAGGCGAAGAAATAGAGGAGCAAAATACCAAAGACGCCCTTTATCAGCTGCCCTGCGCGGGTCTCCTTCAGGAGATTGATAAGATGATACACCAGGAAGGCCATAATGGCAATATCCACAGCATCCTGGACACGGAAGGTGCTGATGGCCCCTGTTACCATCTCCCGCAGGGTGATCCATATATCCTGAACAGGCATCCGCCATCTACTCCTCTCTATCCCTAGACCGGGAGACCTACAGCCACCCGGAGAACTCTTTTTGCAGTCGCTCTTTCAAAACCTGACAGAGGCTCTTCCGGGTGTGGAGCAGCCTCATTTGCGAATCTTTTTTACCTTTACCCGTCCCGCCTCCTGCTGGCCGGGCCTTTGGGGAAAAAAACGGACATCCTCCCTTTCCCCGTCCAGCTTCGAGATGGCCCCCTCGAACTGGGAAAGGGTCTTCCCTACTGATTCCTTGATTTGGGAAAGCTCGTCCCGCAGGCGGGCAACTTCCTCTGCACGGTCCTCCTCCTTGGCGGCAGCTTCTTCCTTAATCTGCTCCGCCTTCCGGCGGGCCTCCTCCAGGATGGCGGCAGCCTGCGCCCTGGCGTCCTTCAGCAGTTCCTGTCCTGCTAAACCGGCGCGCAGCTCCTCCAGCTCCTGCGCCATGGCGGCAAGGCGGATTTCCAGCTCATTGCTGCGGTGCTGCAGCTGTTTATTCAGCTCCAGCTGAATCTGAAGCTCCTTGTCCTTGTTCCGGGCCACCTGCACCAGCTGGTCGGCGTCGGATTTCAGCTTATCATAGTTGGAACGAATGGCAGCAACCGTCTCTTTTTCGCTGTAAAGCTGGGCACGCAGCAGCTCTCCCTGGGCGCTTAGCTCCTCCACCGTGTTTTGAAGGTCTGTCATCTGCTCCTCCAGATGGGCGGCCTGCTCCTCCATTTGGGCTTCCTTGGCCCTGGCGGCCGTATCCTGTTCATATATGTAGTCTAAAACGACCTTTTTATCAAATCCAAAACAAGCGGTAGGGAAAACCTTCTGCTGCTCCATGAGATGCCTCCTATTGGTAGATTTTGGTATATATATCGTTCTATTTATCGAATGACAACACTATTTATAGATTATATCACCCCTGGAGGCAAAAAACAAACTATTTCCTGTCGAATTTAGGAATTTCGAATACTTTTTCTGGCGTTTTTTCCCTCATCACTGTTTTTCATCCGTTTTTTGGTAATAAGCCCGCAGCAGCGGCTCCAACTCCCCCCACTTGATCTCGTACATCTGGCGGTAATCCTCCACCGTATGGGTGGGCTGGAC
>WSMP01000227.1 GCA_013316495.1 Angelakisella sp. | reverse complement strand
CTGGCAAAGTGAAGCCTTACGGGATATACTTAAGGCCCCAAACGGCGATGGCGTACTGGCTCTGGAGGGTGCTGCCATCGTGGAAAATCGACATGGAGCTGGATTCCTCGTCGCCGTTAAAGACATATTGGTCGCCTTCTGCGCCTTCCTTTGGCTCCACCTTGATGATGTTGCCCTTATCGTCCACCTCGAAGGCGGAGACCTCGCCATCAAACACCAGCCGGGTTCCCGGCTCGATAACGGTGCCCTCCCCGGAGAGCTTTATAAAGACGCTGAGGGGAGAAAGGGTGATTTCATCCACCTGAATCTTGCCATAGGCGGTATCAATCTCCGCACCAGGGTTATAGGTAACCGAGGTATCCTGGTAATTAAGCTGGAAAGTCAGATTGAAGTCTCCGGCCACCAACCGGTCCACATCCAGGGGGTTAGCCCCGGCATTCAGCTCCATGTCGATTTTCCACGATGGCAGCACCCTCCAGAGCCAGTACGGCATTGCGGTGCAGGTGGTAGACAAGGGGGGCAACGTGATTCCCTACCGCACCGGCGACACCCAACCGGACAGTGTCACCATGACCTTTGCCGGCATCATCGACCCCAACGAGGTGGCGGCTATCATCATCAACAATGTGGAAGTGCCGCTGGCAAAGTGAAGCCTTACGGGATATACTTAAGGCCCCAAACGGCGATGGCGTAAAAGACCGGCAGCAGCTCCTCCCCCTTGGGGGTGAGGGAATACTCCACATGGGGCGGTATTTCGTTGTACTGCATCCGAAGAAGAAGGCCATCCTTTTCCAGCTCCCGCAGGGCGTTGGTGAGGGCGGAGTTGGTAACACCCTCCAGCATTTTGTGCAGCTCTCCAAAACGCAGGGGATTTTTGATACAAAGAGCATACAGGATTTGCAGCTTCCATCTTCCTTGCAGCATCCTTACCACCGCGCAGACGGGGCAGTTCCCCGCCGGTGTTTGGATAACCTCGGAAACTTGCCGCCGGAATTGCTCGTAGGATAATGTTTCACTCATTGTACAGCCCTCCTTACGGTATAGGTTTTGGTACCTGGTACAAAAATTTTGACTACTTGCAATCTTTTCTGGAACCAGTATAATAGAACTACCGGGAAAAAGCAATCCGCTTTGAAAAAGGAGAGACAACGATGGAAAAAACATTACTGGACTCTGTTACAGAAAAGACCCGTGCCCTGATTGCCGCCCCCTCCTGCTGTTCCCAGTTAAAAGCGATGGCAGAGGACTGGCTGAACGCTGCCGGTACTGCCCAAGAGGCCGAGGCGACCAGGCGCTATGTGGCGGAGATGGAAGCCGACATTATGCCTGCCGAGGGGCTGCTGGCCTTCGCCAAATCCGAAATGGGAGCAAAGGTCTTTGGGCCGGAGAACGCCCCCAATGTGGCTGCCCACGCCCAGGCGCTGGTGGACGCGGGGGCACCCTACTGCGACTGTGCCGCCTGTACCATCTGCGCCGCCATCCTGGAAAAGAAGGAGCAGCTGCTGGGGTAAAACAAAATCCTTTGGAAGAAGTTTATGCTTTGCCTGAAAGGCCCGCCGTTTGGCGGGCTTTTTCAGTAACAATTTCTCTCCCCCTTGAGGCTTTCTTGAGATTTCTATGGTAAAATAAAGAAAACCCCATGGAAAGGAGCATCCCCTTGAAACCGACCCTGCTGATAGTGGACGATGAGCCCGGCATTGTCGATACCATGAAAGCCTACTTCTCCCCCCAATACCAGGTCCTCACCGCCTACAGCGGCGGGGAGGCCATCCAAAAGGCGGGTAAACAGCCAGACCTGATTCTGCTGGATATCAATATGCCGGGGATGGATGGCCTTGCCGTCTGCCAGACTATCCGAGAGCACCTGACCTGCCCCATCCTGTTTTTGACCGCCCGTGTGGAGTCCGCCGACCAGATTGCCGGTTTCCAGGCGGGGGCGGACGACTACATCGTGAAGCCCTTTGACCTGGACCAGCTGGCGGCGCGGGTGGCCGCTCACCTGCGTCGGGAACAGCGGCGAAGCAGCCCCTCCGCTGTGCGTTTCTTCGGGGAGTGCGTGGTGGACTACTCCGCCCGGACCGTCATCATCCAGGGCCAGGGG
>WSMP01000226.1 GCA_013316495.1 Angelakisella sp. | reverse complement strand
TTCTGGAACAGCTTGGCTTTATTATAGTAGGCATCGTAGTAGCCGGAGCTGAGGACGAAGGTCCCCAGCATAATGCGGCGCTTCACCTCGTCCCCAAAGCCCTGGCTCCGGGTTTTTTCGTACATATCGGTGAGGTTGTCGTACTCCTCGGCCCGGAAGCCGTACTTCACCCCGTCAAACCGGGCCAGGTTGGAGGATGCCTCGGCAGAAGAGATGATATAGTAGGCGGGGAGGGCATATTCGGTACTGGGCAGGCTTATCTCCCGAAGCACCGCCCCGGCCCCTTCCAGCTCCCGAAGGGCGCCGTGGACCAGCTCCTTCACCTCCGGGTCCACCCCAGGACCGAAATATTCCTTGGGAACGCCGACACGCAGCCCCTTGACGTCGCCTTTCAGGGCGGCGGCGAAATCGGGGTAGTCATGGCGGGCGGTGGTGGCGTCCATGGGGTCCTTGCCGCAGATGACGCCGTAGAGGGCCGCCACATCCTCCACGCAGCGGCCAAAGGGGCCAATCTGGTCCAGGGAGGAGGCGAAGGCCACCAGCCCGTACCGGGAGACGGAACCATAGGTGGGCTTTAGCCCGATGACCCCGCAGAGGGAGGCGGGCTGGCGGATGGAGCCGCCGGTGTCGCTCCCCAGGGAGAGCACCGCTTCCCCTGCCGCCACGGCGGCGGCGGAGCCCCCGGAGGAGCCTCCGGGGACCCTGGTAAGGTCGTGGGGATTGGCGGTTTTCTTAAAATAGGAGGTCTCGCTGGAGGAGCCTATGGCAAATTCATCCATGTTTGCCTTGCCGGTCATGACATAATCCGCCCCCTGGAGCCTTTCCACCACGGTGGCGTTATAGGGGGGGCGGAAGTTATAGAGCATCCGGGAGGCGCAGGTGGTAAGGACATCCCTGGTGCAGATGTTGTCCTTCACCGCCACCGGAATACCGGCCAGGGGACCGATTTCTTCCCCCGCCGCAATCTTTTTATCCACCGCCTCCGCTGCGGCCAGGGCATTTTCCCGGTCCAGGGTCACATAGGCCCCCACCCGCTCCTCGCAGGCGTCGATGCGGGAAAAAACCGACTGGGCAATCTCCGCGGCGCTGCACTCCTTGCCCAAGAGCTTCTGGCGCAGTTCCTTGGCGGTATGCTGATACAGGTCCATGGTCATTCCTCCTCCTGTTCTTCGTCGTCCTCATCATCCCAGTAATCTTCCTCGTCCACCAGTCCCCGGATGAACGCCTCAAAGCTGTCCGCCAGGGGGGTGATGTAGTAGTCGTCCTCTTGGTCGATGTGGACCACCTTTGGCTCCCCCTGGGGGCCGCATTCCCGGTAGTCCAGAAAGACCATATCATGCCCCGCCGAGGGGCAGTCGCAGATGGCTATCCCAATATCCGGGTAGCCCCATTCCTCAATCATAAACCGGCTGCCCATTCTGCCACAGAGGGAATAGGTCTTGTCCCAGCCGATGCTGAGAAACCCCTCGATGGCGATGTGGTCATCCGCCCAGCTGGTGGGGGTACTGGTGGGGAAGGCGGATTTTTTGGAAAAACCGCCGTTTTGCACCTGCATCAGGACGATGTAGCTTTCCGGCAGCTTATACCCCAGTTCCTTTTCCACCTGGCGGATCACTTCAGCGGTGGGCGGGGGCTCAATGTAGTTCTTTCGGGCGCAGTCTCCGGGCTCCTCCCAGAAATCGCTAAGGTCAAAGCCTTCAAATGGTGTCATTGTTTCGCTTCCTCCTTTACCCCCGTTCCCCCAGAAGTCCCCGAATCTTGTCCGCTATGGGATTGTCCCCCATGCCTTGGCTCTCCATCCCCTGGAGGAGCTGCGCAAGGCTCCGCTCCCCGCCGGGAGCGTCCTCCCCGTCCTCATCCTCCTCGGTCCGTAGCCCCCGGACAAACTCCTCGAAGCTGTCCGCAATCGGGGTGATGGCAAAATCGTCCTCCTGGTCGATGAGCACCACCGACGGCTCCCCCTGGGGGCCGCAGGCACGGTAGTCCAGGAAGATCATGTCATGCCCCGCCGAGGGGGTGTTGCAGACGGCGACACCGATATCCGGGTAGTTCCAGCCCTGGATCATAAAGGTGCTGCCGAAGGTGCCGCAGAGGGTATACCAGTCGTGCTCCCC
>WSMP01000225.1 GCA_013316495.1 Angelakisella sp. | reverse complement strand
GCCGGGGCCGGAACCGCCGGGAGGAGAAGCAGAGCGCCCTCTCCCACGCCGAGACCGAGGCCATCCGGGAGGCTAACGCCGCCCTGAACTCCTGGCGTCTGGAGGAGTGTACGCTGTACGTCACCCTGGAGCCCTGCTGCATGTGCGCCGGAGCCTGCCTGAACGCCCGGCTGGAGCGGGTGGTCTATGGGGCGGCGGACCCCCTGGCTGGCTGCCTGGGCTCCCGAATCGACCTTTTCCGAATGGAGCTGGAGGGTGCGCCCCCGCCTCGCATCCTGGGGGGTGTTCTGGAGGAGGACTGCGCCGCTTTGTTGCGGGAATTCTTCCTCCTCCAGCGCCGGCGTGACACCGGCGGCACCCCTGCGGGGGGCACCCCGCGCCCCCGCCCGCAAACCGGGCAAAATCCCCAAAAAACACCCCTGAAGGGAGCAGCTATGACCGAAGTTCTGCAAAACCGAAGCCTGCGGATGTTCCTCCGCTCCTTGGAGGTCCTTTTGCGCTGTGTGTTCAGCTCCGCTACCGCGGTGGCTATTGCCGCGGTGGCCTTTTTCGCTGTCCGCTTCACCGCCCTCTACCTGGACCATGTGGTGTACATTGTGGATGAGGACAGCGCCACCGTCACCGTCACACGGGAGCAGGACTACCAGAAGATTTTGGAGGAGGAAGCCTTTTCCGTCAGCCCCCTGGACCGGGTGGAGTATACCGCCGCCGCCCCTGGCCGCTTTGGACAGATTTCCATCCAGCACCCCTTCCAGGTGAGCCTTTCGGTGGACGGGGTGGACCGGGACCTCTACTGCATGGAGGGGGACACAGTGGCGGACCTGCTGGCGGCAAACGGGGTGGAGCTGCGTAACGCCGATAAAATCACCCATCCCCGCGCCACCGTCCTGATGCCGGGGGACGGGATTAACATCATCCGGGTGGATTCCCGCCGGGTGGAAAACGAGGTGGTCATCCCCTATAAGACGGTGGAAAAACACACCAGCGTCATCAAAAACGGCAGCACCCGCTACCTCCAGTACGGGGCGGAGGGGCTGAAAAAGGAGACCTGGGAGGAGGTGCTGGAGGACGGCGAGGTGGTGGACCGGTACAAGGTCCGGGAGGATATCCTCAAAAACCCCGTCGAAGCCCATGTCCTCATCGGGGACGGCAGCCCCATCTCCGGCTTCGATTTCAGCGACCAATACCCCCTGGACGCCAATGGGAACCCGGTAAACTACATCTCGGTGCTCCGTAACCAAAAGGCCACCGGCTACCACCGCTCCGGCAAGGCCTGGGGCTCCGGCTACTGGACCACCAAGGGCCAGTACGGGGTGACCTACTGCCAGGCGGGGACGGTGGCGGTGGTGCGGCTAAACGAGATGCCCTACGGCACCAAGCTGTACATCAAAACCCCGGACAATAAATTCATCTACGGCTACTCGGTGGTGAACGACACCGGGGAATTTGCCAGCAACGGGGTGACGGTGGATCTCTTCTACGACACCTACACCGAAAGTGTCCTTAACGGCGCCCGGTTCGTGGATATTTACATCCTGGAGATACCGGGGAGATAAGGCAACTTTGCACGGTGTTGCCATAAGAAACCAAAAAGAACCCCGCCCACGCGGCTTGGAAAAGCAGCCGCAGGGGCGGGGCGTTTTTTCTTTTACGCTTCCGGCAGCGCCACCTGGATGGAAAGCTCCCGCAGGCTCTTTTCCTCCACCGTGTCGGGGCATCCGGTCATCAGCTCGCTGGCGTTCTGCACCTTGGGGAAGGCGATGACGTCCTTGATGGACTCCCGGCCCAGCATCAGCATCACCAGGCGGTCCAGGCCAAAGGCCATGCCGCCGTGGGGGGGAGCGCCGTATTTAAAGGCGTCAATCAAAAAGCCGAACTGCTCCCTGGCCCGCTCCGGAGTGAAGCCCAGGGCCCGGAACATCGTCTCCTGTACCTCCGGGTCGGTGATGCGGATGGAACCGCCGCCAATCTCGCAGCCGTTGAGGACCATGTCGTAGGCCCTGGCCCGGCAGTGCTCCTTGTCCCCTTCCATTTTGTCCAGGTCCTCCAGCATGGGGCTGGTGAAGGGGTGGTGCTTGGCGGCGTACCGCCCCTCCTCCTCGTCATACTCGAAGAGGGGGAAC
>WSMP01000001.1 GCA_013316495.1 Angelakisella sp. | reverse complement strand
GGTAATGCCGGTAGCGCCGCACAGCCCTTTCAGGCGGTCTTCATTTTCCCGAAGCTGCTGTCTATCTACGCCATAGATCTCAATATAAATATTCACCAACTTAATGGCGGCCCCTTCCCCGGCGTGGCGCTGCATCTCCTCGTAGAAGGAGGCCAGGTCACTGGCCTCCCCCTGGGCCTCAATGACCTGGGTCACCATCCCCGCCCGCGTGACGGCAGTGCCCAGGGAGTTGTTGTACTGCCGGTCGATGAGTTTCTTTGCGGTGGCCGCGTCCATGCTGGCGATCCGCGTGGTGACGGTGGTGTTTGGCAATTGCATGAGCTTCCGCAGGATGCCGTTGTTTCCACGGGTAATGCTGCGGGGAAGGTTCCGGACTGCGAAAATTTTCCGGAAAAGGCCCGGCTGCTGAATATGGTCTACCTCGAAGTCCAGCCGGGTGGGAAGCAGGTGCCGCACCACAGGCGAGATGGTTACAGCTGCTTCTTTTTTCTGTCGTTTCATTCCTCCACCCCCATATAGATTTGGTCGTCCACAAATTCCCGGAGAAGCCATCCCCGGAGAATGGAAATTAAGGAATCTCCCGTTACTGGCAGGACCGAAATCCCATTTTGGAGCAAGAGGCTGTGAAGGGTATCCCGCCATTCTCCCCGCGGACCCCTTCCCCGTGGTCTTTCACCAACGATAATGTAATAGGCGCGCTCTGTGTTACCCCGCCCCTGGGCTGTGGAAAGCTCCGCCAAGAGCGCCGCCTGCATTCCTTCACAAGGCTCTCCCAGGGAACGGATGTATTCGCGGTTCTGCTCCAGAGATACGGGGAGATCGGCAGCGTAGATGGCGAAGGGGATCTGTTCGCTCCCCCTCATCAGGGCTTCAAATCCCTGGTAAAGGGCCTCCAGGGCGGTGTTATCCAAAATCGGAAGATTCGGCGGCTGGACACGGAAGAAGAACAGCGGTCCCCCTGGAGTAAGGAGGTGGTCATTTTCCACCTCCAGATTCAAAAGGTCGGTCATTTCCATCGTTCAACGCTCCTTTCCAAAAAGAAGATAGGTGCGGCTGCCTCGGTTCAGCAAAAAATGGAGACGGGTCAGCAGATGGCGGGCGACCGTCCGCTCGTCGATGCGCAGACGAAAAACCAGCAAAAGGCACCAGGGGAAAAAGGCCGTGAGAACCTGTGTTCCGTAGGAAACCGCCACCGCAAGAAAAAAGGTAAGAATTAACAGTGTAGCATCTGGCAGTGTAAAGCAGCCCAGAAGCAGCCATTCTGAATGGAGGTTTTTGGGTATGTAGTAGATTCTTTCTTTCATTTTCGCAGCCCTCCCAATAGTCTCATAGTAGAGGTTAATGCCGTTCCGCCAAAATACAGGCTTTGCCCGATGCTGCGGCCTGGAGAGGCGATATTGGCATACCGCTGGAGGGCTGATGGTGCGCTGAAGGTGGCAATCAGCAGTGATATTCCCAGAATGCGGGCGGATAAATCTCCTCCGCCGAAATAGAGAAGCAGATAGCCGCTGTAGAATACCAGATACTGGATGGCGAAAACAAATCCACAGGCGGCGGTGCTTTTGAACCAGTCGGCAATGAGTTGTTTATCCCCCAGAAGGAAGGCTGGAACGTAAAAGGGGGCAATCAGCATCTGAAGGAGCATCTTCCCGAACCGCTGGACCGAAATGAAGAGAAAGTAGATGATGGCAATTTCAAAGATCAGCAGATAAAAGCCTCCAAACGTGCTATCCGGAAGGGCCGATAGAATGTCCCGTTCCCCTGCCATTCCTCGGAATTGCAAAGAGGATATCAAAAAACTTGGAACGACAAAGAATATCTGGCAGATCAGTTGATGCAAGGCGATAAAAGCCGTTGTGTTTAAGAAGCACAAGGTAATGGTGGACCAGTCTCGCTGTTTTTCCCTGGCGATCTGAAGAAAATAGAAGATGCAGGCCACTGCGAAAACGACCCAGCAAACCATCTGGAGGATCGCCATGATCGCTTGGATGATGGGATTTTCAAAGGCGCCCACAAAAGCGTTGGAAACAGAACCAAAAAGCAGGTCCATTAAGGCAAGGATCCAGTCGGCAGCCTTTCCGAAGCAGTCCTTCCAAAGGGAGGAAAAGGTGTCTTTTACGCTGGCTGTTACGAAGCCGGAAAGTGTACTGGACATCAGACTGCCTGCCCTACCAGGGTGGCGATCAGATTCCCCCAGATCACTCCATACCCGGCCAGCACCACGAATACCGCCAAGGAGACCAACAGAGCCTTCACTTTGGTCTCCAGGGTGTCCGTTTCGCCTCTGCGCTTTTCATAGGCGATGGAACCGATGAGGAACAGCATCGTGATCATCAGGGCGGCCAGGCAGAGAGGGATCACTGTTCCATCCAGAATCCCCTTGATCATATTCAAAATAGAACCGGTAGCACCCTTGGCGGATTCCACGATACTCTGACCCACCTGTTCCATACTTACAGGGGTGGTTTTTACGGTTTCATACATAACATTCCCTCCATTTCTGCCGGTGGCTGCACCGGTTGCCGGTGAGCGAGCAGTGCTTTTAAATCATCGTTAAAGTCCTTTGCCACAGGAGATTTGACTACCAGCTTTCCTGTAAATCCTGCCTCCTGAAGCTCTTTCTTCGCTCGTTCGGTAAAAACACGTCCGGCCTCGTCGTTATCGTAGCACAAATAGACCGTCTGAACCTCCGGATTGTGCTCCAGATGATAACCCAGGGAACCTTTCCTGGGCATTCCGCACTGGGCGTAGTAGCTGTAGTCCATAAAATCTTTTCCGCCATGGTGGAGCAGCGACATGATAGACATGGCATCAATAGGCGCTTCGCAGACAAACAAAGCGCGCTGATGGGGATTCACCATCCAGCCCAGTTTTTCCCCAGATTCCCTAAAAAAGCGTGTATCGTTGGAGGCTCGCATGGAACAGTTTTTAACGACTCCATCGTAGTCTGGAGATACAAAAACGCAGTTAAAATGCACCATCTCCTGATAAAGCAGCTTGGCGCTGAGCATTTCAGAAATGACCTGGGGATGAATGCAGCGGCTTTTTTTCAGATATTGGAATACTCTCTTTGCTGATCTGGCGTCTTCCGGAAGCACAAATTTCTGTTGACGTTTCTGGCTCTGAGCCAAAGCAAGGGGGGCATATTTGCCCGGCTTGTAAACGCTGTACTTTCCCATCTCCCTGCGCAGACGGGAAATGGCCTCGGTGTTGGAAAGATCATCCATGTGCATTACCAGATCAATGACCGAGCCGCCCACCTGCCTGGAATAGCGGTTCCACAGATTTTTCACCGGGTCTATCCAAAGGCTGTCATGCTCAATACACTGGTATTCGCCGTACCGTTCCTTAAAATGCAGGCCATACACCTCCTGGGCGTATTCCAGCACATCGAAGTGTTGTTTGATCGCCTGAGCGACCTGGCCGTTTCCGCCTTTGCCCCGTGGGCGAGATGGACCGGATGATCTTTGACAAGCAGTCCAGTCCGCCACAGCCGCTCTAGGTGCTTCTTGTTCTGGCTGGCTCTTGAGCGCAGTATGATGCGGAGCATCCGTTTCTTTTAAAGCCGGAAGATGCTGAGATACAAAGGCGTTTAAAATGTTTTCGCTCATATCTCGGAAATCAACTTGGTACATACGGCCTTCTAAAAGATGCTGTTTGCCATCCAACTCCACAACAACACTATTGTCCAGACGGCGCTGGATGGAAAAAGTTCTCTCCTCCGGAGCAGGGGCATTTCGCGAATCCCCTTCCACCGCCATTTGCTCTGGCACAGCAGAAAGATATTCCCCTTTTTCAATCAGGTAATCGGTAATTTTTCCCGCATCCTGGATCGCCTTGAAGAGTTCCTGGGGCGCGTTTCGGATGGCCGCACCCCAGGACTGCACATAAGCCTTATGGGAATCCAGATGCTCCTGCCGCTGCTGTGCAGTGAGGGGAATGCCCAACTGCTGGGCGGTCATGGCGGAGGCGATCTCTGCCCGCAGCTCCTCAATAGCATATTCCTCCTCGGTGGTGCCAAAAGTCCGGTTTAACCGGCTCTCATGCCCCGTTGCGTGTCCTGCTTCGTGGAGGAAGGAGCATACGTATCCATAGGTGTCGTGGAAAGCCCCTTCCGGGGGCATGGTGATGGTATCCGTTTGGGGTGAATAGTAGCAGCTGCTTCCGTCCCCCTGAAAATTCACCTTCATGTTGCGGAGCAGGGTATCCCGGTGGCTGCGGATCTGATGGAGATCCGGTTTGTTCCGGTTTTCCAGGCGGTATTCGGGGATGCCCTCGAAATCACCGCCATTGAAGACATGGTACACCCGGCAGTAATAACGGTAATCTTCCTTCAGGGCCTCGCCCTTTTGGATGGCCTCCTGGGCGGTCTTGAAATCCACCACCTGGTGGGTTTTGCAGTGCATCAGGCTCCAAAACTCAATAGGGACCCCCTTGCTGCCCTTTTTCAGATGCCACCCAGCCTTTTTTCCCTGCTCGAAGGTACACCATCGGGGATCCTCACAGCCTCGTATCCAAGCGGCCAGGGTGAGGGTAAAGGCGTTGATTCCGCGATAGCTTTTCCCTGATACTGCATTTTGCTGTGGAGAGGTGTCCCAGACGGCGTGCCAGGGCAGTTTTTCCTCTTCCAGGCAGTGGAGGAACATTTCGGCCAGCTGCTCTCGGCACTTATTGCTTTGGCTCATGTGGGACCTCCTTTCCATCCGGCGAAAGAAAGAACTCCTCATCCGGAGTCTCCGTTTCAAACTCCGGGGGCAGACCGAACTCAGCCGGGTTGGGGATAAAATCATATCCGTTTGCCATTGTGGTACTCCTTTCCGTGGAAAAGAGGCCCCAGGGAATGCCCCTGAGACCTCTCTGCTTTTTCTGTCAGTTGTTTTTTACAGTAATGATGTAATCTCCACCTTTTTGAAGATGGAACTTTACCTTCCGTTCTTCATCAATTACCCCTGTATCAATGAGCGTTAGAGTTTGGTTTTGGCTGTCAAAGGAGTATAGATTAGCCTCTTTTCCTCGCAACCAGCTAGTTGTAACCTCCAAAGCGAAAGGGAAGGGAAGCTCTTCCAGATGCTTGACCTGAAGCTGTCGAAGGACAATTTCTCCTTCTGGAACGATAGGAGATACTTTATCATCCGATGTTTCCAGGTCATAGGAGATTCGGCTTGCAGGGAAAGAGCCAAGGTCCTTTGTATGGAAGGACCAGAGGACAGCACGGTTCTTGGCATAGTTTAGGGCATAAAAAGAAAGCTCGACATCGAGGCCGGTTTCACGTAGTTCCTCCAGCCACCAGACTGGCAGCTGATAATTAGGTAGATATCCTAAACGGATGGATTTTTTGCCTGTCAGGGCCTTTTCTTTGACCTCTTTTAATGCCAACTCCCAATAAACGCTCTTGTCGGTCTCTTCTTCCAGCTGGTTCTTTGCAAGAAAAGAAATGGCTGCGGTATACAACCCTTCTGTCAGCTCGCCAGAAACTCCTTCCGGAGTGACCGAAACATAGCCAGTCCCCACGATGTTTCCGTTGGGATCCCGGACAACCATCGTATACTCTCCAACAGGGATACCCAGAATCTCAAAATACCCGTTTTTATCTGTGCAGTCAGATCCGGCTACCCGGTCATACTTATCTATCAGCTCCACCAGATAATCGATCGCTGGATTTCCCTCATGATCTTTAATTGTGCCTACTACATCTTGGGTTATATAATTTGCAGGAACGGTAATGGTGCAATTACCTTCTGTCAAACCGCCAGATACCTGATCTGGACCAACCGTGATGCTGCCAACCCCTATAATATTCCCATCGGGATCACGAATGACGATGCTGTAATCTCCAACGGGAATGCCAGGGATTTCAAAGTAGCCATAACGATCTGTCAAATCAGAACCAACAACACGATCGTTACGATTCACGATTTCGACGATATAGCCTATAGCAGGATTGCCTTTTTGATCAGTGACGGAACCGGTGATGATTTGCGTGATATATTCTTCTGCCGGGAAAACGGATACAGAGTAATCGCCTTCGGTCATACTGCCCGAAATTCCATCCGGTGTTACTACAGTACTGCCTGTTCCCAGTACACTCCCATCCGAATCACGAATGACTAGCTCATATTCACCCACTGGCACTTCAGGAATCTTTGTGTAGCCGTTTATATCAGTTTCCCCCGCGCCAATGATTGTACCATTGCCGTTCACAATTTCTACAATGCAGCCTTCTGCCGGTTTGCCATCTGGGTCGGTGACAACAGCTGCTGCATCTTTGGTGCTATACTCTGGAGGAGCAGTGATTGTGATAAAATAGGGTTTTGAGGCATTCCCCATAACATCTTTGGCCCAGGCGTACCAATTACCCTGGCCATTGATGGAAAATACATTAGCTTCCTGCCAATCTCCTTCGGTAGGGAAAACGCTAGATTTAGTAATAGCATACCACCTTACACCACTGGCAGCGTCACCGTTGATTACAGGATCTTCTGCATCAATGATAACATCACTGCAAATTAGTCCATCTGTGAAGACCGTATCAACCACTACATCGTGAATTACAGGAGCATCGCTATCCACGTCAGGAGCAAAGGGAAAAGGCTTTGAGACATTCCCCATAACATCTTTGGCCCAGGCGTACCAATCACCCTGCCCCTCGATGGAAAATACGTTAGCTTCCTGCCAATCTCCTTGGGATGGAGAAACAATAGATTGGGTGATAGCATACCATTTCACGCCGCTGGCAGCGTCGCCGTCAATGATAGGATCCTCTGCTTCAATTGTGACGTCGCTGTATGTAAGCCCATCCGAAAAGGTGGTGTCTACTGTTACGCTGTGAATTACAGGAGCGTCGCTATCCACATCAGGAGCAAAAGGAAAAGGTTCCGAGACGTTCCCCACAACGTCTTTGGCCCAGGCGTACCAGTCGCCTTGACCTTCAATAGAAAATACGTTATCTCCTTGCCAATCGCTTTGGGTAGGAGCATCGCTGGACTGGGTGATAGCATACCATTTCACGCCGCTGGCAGCGTCGCCGTCAATGATAGGATCCTCTGCTTCAATTGTGACGTCGCTGTATGTAAGCCCGTCCGAAAAGCTGGTGTCTACTGTTACACTGTGAATTACAGGGGCGTCGCTATCCACGTCAGGAGCAAAGGGAAAAGGTTCCGAGACGTTCCCCACAACGTCTTTGGCCCAGGCGTACCAGTCGCCTTGACCTTCAATAGAAAATACGTTATCTCCTTGCCAATCTCCTTGAGCAGGGGGATTACTAGTCTGGGTAACAGCATACCATCTAACACCGGTAGCTATACTCCCGTTAATAACGGGATCTTCCGCTTTAATCATGATATCACTGCGGGTAGGTCCGTCCGAGAAAACAGTATCCACTGTTACATCTTGGATTACAGGAGCGTCAGTATCTACAGCAACCGTAAAGGCGAAGGGAGCTGAGATGTTTCCGAGCGCATCAATAGCCCAAGCGTACTGAAGCCCAGGTTCAATTGTACATTGATTGGAAGCCTGCCAATTACTGGGAATATTTTGATCCTTGGTTACTGCATAACCAACAATACCGCTTTTGTCATCCTGAGCAGAAATTGTGGCCATCGCACCAGGCACCCAATAGGACGGGGTGTTTACCCCCAAGATGGCAGGGGGTACTCTGTCAGTAGGCGCTTCAATAATAACTGCTCCGGCAGCGCCAATACCTGCAGAGCCGGTACCACCGCCCCAAAGAGAGGTTCTGGCGCATCCACCACCGCCGTCACCATATTGAAGACCATTTTGGCCTGTTCCGGCCCAGGAAAAGGAGCCGCCTGCACCACCATATACCCCTTGGGCGGCTCCTCCATATCCACCCATATATTCATATTCGGCGGAATCATCGCTGTCATAGCCGTAAATGATACGAATTCCACCTTGCCCGGCCGTACCTGCTTGATTGGAGATATTTCCTCCGCTGGCTGTACCGCCTGCGCCGCCGGTTGCTCCTGCATTGGCAATAACGGTTTGTCCTTTTACGGATAATGCCGACTGAGCAGCAGAAATTATAATATTTGCGGTTTCTCCTTTTTTCATATAGGCCTGGTGGACTGCATAGCCGCCCCCGCCTCCGCCATGTCCAGAATTTCCGCCAGTACCATCTCCCCCGCGACCGATTACGTGGAACTGGTAGTTTCCATCTGCTGGCGCAGTCCAAACGCCCGAAGACTGAAAGGTCTGAGTAGCTGCATAGAACCCCTTTGCAGGAATCAAGACGCTTCGAGTGTGATTGTAATAATACATATAAGTTTTTCGGGTTTGACTGGCCATATCCTCAAAAACATAGCGCAAAATCAATGAGCGGACAGCCACCCTGCGGGCAGTACCAGTTCTTGGAATTGTAACAGAGGCAGACACGGCTTTGTCATAACCTGCCCACGCTAAAGAGCCATCCTTATGGTATGGATCCGTACTGTACCAGGGACCTCCATCGACAGAATATTGGATTGCGGTACTCCAATATGTTTTCCGAACTGCGCCGCTCTGATTTCTTGTATAGTTCGGTGCAGAAACATTTATGGTAACATTGTCTTCCGTAATAGGGCCTACCGTTATGCTCACAAATTCATTAAATCGCTGGTCGCTGGGGCCCTGCCGGTTTGTAACCCATGAAGAGGGATCATACTGCGATGTGTTTTCCTGAATAGCAGCATAGACTGGTGTTATAGCCATTGCAATTGCCAGCAACCCTGCCAGCAAATGCAGAAGGATCCTTTGGTATAACTTATATCGGTTTTCCTTTACATTCATCTTTCTGTAATTCCCCCAATAAAATATTTACTTTTATACAGCTCTTTCTTTTTAGCCATAACGTTCCATGTACCGGCTGTACTGTACCTGGTTCCGGAGCAGCACCTTTTGTCCCTTCCAGAACAGGTCCAGAGGAACTGTCAAATCATATTGCAGCCGGTACACCGCCTGCTGATCTCCACCGGCAGGGTTCTGTACTTGCAGGCGGATGTTGGAGAGCCGGGCCGCCTCTTCGCCTCCAGACCGGATCACGATAGCTTCTCCCTGCACCGAAGCGTCCCGATAGCTGTCCGCCAGCAGCGGCAGGAAATGTTCCGGATCCGTCACTTCCCGCCAGACTGTCCCGGTATACAGTCTGGCCCCGCTGGTCCCATCCCGCAAAGTAGGATGACTATCTAGCAGATGGGCGTCAGCAGTAGCTGTCAGGGCCGCAGTAATATCGCTATTGATTCGGTCGATTCGGGTATCCAAGGTGTATTTTTCAAAATACAGCATAGCAAAAGCTGTAAGTGCAAGGCCAAGGGCCACGCCCCATATCAGAGCGTGGCCCTTGTTATCCGTGGCCTTTGTGATACTGTTCCGCAATTCCAGCAGCCTTGACCACATAGGTCTTATCACCTCCTAAGCCCATAAAATTTTCTTGCCTGCGATGGGTGAGAATAACTGTAAACTCGCTTTGAAGGTGGAGCTTTCGAGTGCCGGTATAGTAGTTCCCTCGAACCTCCAGTTCTGTGTCCAATTGATACATTTCCTCCAGAGATTCTAAACGTTGCTCCACCCGTACATTTACAGCTCCCTCCAGGGAGATCTCTCTGGCAACCTGCTGTGCCATCTGGTTCAAGTTCTGTACCAGGGTAATCCGACTGAAGAGGTTGATAGAAACGGCTATGGCAATTACCGCCATAGCCGCCACAAAAAGCGAGGTGACAAGATTGCTATCCCCTTGTGTGGAAAGCACATACTGTTTCGCCCTTTTCTGTATCTCCATATGCTGTCTCATCTTAATGGTAGTTCCAGATCTCGTCAATTTTGCTGTTGGCGTTTGTAAAGCTGTTCTTGAAAAGGTCCGCAAATTGCGGGAAGATGACCACCACAATGAGAACGACGGCGACGATGGCCATCACAATCACCGATACCAGGTGGCTGTCCCCCTGAATACCCATAGCTTTGGTCTTGGCACGGATGAGGAAATGGTCAAGGGAGTTGCGAAGGGAGATGAGATTCTTTTTCATAAGTTTTTTCCTTTCTGTCATTATAGAATACCGCCAATGGCATCGGTCAACCCAAACCAGAGGGGATATAAAAGGATTAGCAGCCCCAGCCCAAACATCAAAAATTCCGGGAAATGGAGTTTTGCAGGTCGGGAGCGGATATCCTTTCGCTTACGGGTGATAGTTTCGCTGTTAAACTGAATCTGTTTGGTGGCAAAATAAACCACCTGGTCATCTCCGCTCAACACAGAGATTAGTCCTCTCACCACATCGCTGACCATCGGGGAGGAAATACGCTGCTCCAAGCGCAGGAGCGCTCCTTGCTCGCTGCCGGTCTTCATATCGGCCACTGTGACTGTCAATTCGTCCCGTGTGGCGGGGCTTGCGATGGGAATGAAGGATTCCAGAATGGAGCAGACATTTTGCGTGCTTTTCAGACGGGAGTTGATAACACTGCACAGCTTAGGAAGATCCATCTCCACCTGGTTCCGGCGGTGTGTGTAATTGCGCTTCAGGGAGGACAGGTCGCTTTGAAAGAGGTAGATTCCGTAGCCTCCCAACAGGAGCGGAAAAGCCCAGTGGATGGGAAAGAGCAGCAGCCCCAGCACCCCGCAGGCCACGACCCTCGCCCCCAGAAAGGCAAAATACTCTTTGGGGGTCCTGCCGTTTCGGGCCATCTTCAGATACCGGGCATATTCGGACTGGCGGTATTCCGAGAGGGGGATCCGCGGCTCCAAAAGCCTTCCCAGCTGGGTGATGGCGCTGTTCCACCACCCGGACAAGCCGCCATAGACCTTGTGCAGCCGTACCGCTTCCATTGTCCGGAGACCCATAATAGGGAAACTGCCGGTGTAGACAAGCCAGCAGCCAGCTAGCAGAGCCGCGCTTGCAGGTAGGATCATAGGGGCACCTCCTCGATGGTCGTGGAAAGGCGGATTGCACGATTGATTCCGAACAGCGCGGTCACGGCGTAGCCCACCACAATGACCTGCCCTAGCAAAGTGGTGAAAAGGATTTCCATAGGCTCCATTGCCCCGGAGAGCTGTTTACCTACCAGGACAGCGGTAGGAAAGCAGGCCATCGTCAGGAGCAAAAGCGCCGCAAAGGTGCGCAGAGGCTGGGTGATCTCGGCGGAAAGGGTGTTGTACAGCTCCTTATCCTGGGCCAATTGGCTTACCACAGCATTTAGAGAATGCTTTTGGTTGATGTCTTCCTGGCACATAATCAGGAGCTGGCACCACAGCAGGAAAACGTGGTTGTCGATTTGGCGGCTCATCTTTGAAAGATTCCGCTTGATGTTTGGGTCCACGTCCCTGGAATTTCTGAGAAACTGCCGGAAGGTATGCCGGACCTGTCCATGGAGGTAGGGTAGGTTTTCCTCCACCGCCAAGAGGATATTTTCAGTACGAATATAGGAATTGGTCACCATCGAAAGGGCCACCGAAAGTTCTCCCGTCACCTCCAGGTGATAGGAATACTGCCGGAACCGAGTGAGCCACATGGGCAACAAACCCAACCCTGTGCCCAAAATTGGCACCAGCATCCAGCTGCCCAGGGAAAAGGCAAGGGCTGCTCCTGCCCCACCGGTACAGAGTGACACCAACCGCATGATCTTCACCTTGTCCTGGCTGCCGGTCGTGTTTAAGGTCCGCTTCATTCCCGTATAGGCAGCAGAAATAAAATTTTCCTTTTTCCCTTCGTTGAGGATACGGACCTTGACTTTGAGGCTGCGGCGGCTTTCCCTCCAGGCAGCCACCCTGGCCGGGAGGCTTCGGAGCTGGGGGATAATTGCCAGCACCCCGGACACGAATTTCTTAGCCGTGGCGGTCAGTTCCTCCCACCCATAGAGCAGGAAGCCGCAAGCCAGAACGGCATACAATACGACATTGAGAAAATGACCCATTGCTTTTAGAATCCCTCCAATTCTTTTCTGCTGGCCCCATGCTGCAGCAGGGTTTGCCGCAGCTCGCGGCTGATTTGGCCGGTTTGGACGTGTTTCCCCAGGACCTTACCAGCGGTGTTGTCCTCGATCTCGAAGCGAAAGAGGGGCTTCACATCGGCATCTTCATCAGCATAGCCCACCCCTTCCACAATGCTGAGGACCCGGCGGCGGCCATCCGCCAGCCGCTCTTGAAATACAATAATGGGAAAAGCTCGGATCGCCCGGCGAAAGAGGGTGGCGTCATTGTAGCTGCTGCCCGCCTTTTTGCAGAGGTCAACGATTCGGCTGTAGGCAGCCTGGGCGCTGGCGGCGTGAAGGGTGGTAATCGCTCCATGGCCGGTGAGGGCCAGCTCGCTTACTGCAAGGGCCTCCTCGTTGCGCATTTCCCCCAGTCCGATGATGTCCGGGGTAAAACGGAGAATCGTTTCCACCAGTTTATTGGCGGGGATATTGTACCGGGAATCGTCCGAGGAACGGGTGACCCAGCTAAATACATCGTTCAGCGGTACGCCGTTTTCATCCAGCTGGAGCAAATCGAACTCCCGGCTTTCAATCTCGATGGTCCCGATCCGCTTGGTGGCATCCCTGGCAACTGTAGAAAGAAGATAGTACATCGTCCCCGTTTTTCCGCTGCCGGTAGCGCCAGCGATGCAGATGTTCGCCCCATAACGGATGCACAGCTCCAGGAAATCCAATGCTTTGGGGTGGAAGGTGCCGCTCTCCAGCAGCAGCTCTCTGGTCATTGCCGAGCCGTGGACGATGCGGATGTTGAACTCGATGCCCATCTCCTTGGAGGTGACAGGGGTGCCTGTAAACGAGGCCCGGATGTTGGGCCGGAACTCCCCCAACGCAATGGGGGTTCCCTCATTGATCTGCTGGTTGTAGCCGCTGGTAATTCGGTTGAAGATTGCCCTGGCATGCTCCGCAGAGGGGAAGGTTTCTGTCAGCCGGATTTTTCCCTTTTTGGTCTTCATGTAGATGCAGTTCCACCGGCCATAGATCTCCTCGATTCCCATGCGGGTATAGACCTCCGGGGTCAAGTAGTCGGTGAGCAGGTCATATTCCCGCATGGAGTTGTACAGCCGGTCCACCAGCTGGGAGAGGGTGGATGCCCCCCGGCATTTCAGCCCCCGTGTGGTGATGCAGGTCTGGATATGCTTTTTGTACTGCCAGACGTCCATTTCCTCCGTGTTCTCCACCCCAGTCATGTACCGCTGGACCGTTTCCAGCACCTGAAGATAAGGGGTATCCCCCGCTACCGAATAGAATTCGTCCATTTTTTTCTGTTGGTCTTTCAATTGGATACCTCCTTTACAAGCGCTCGGATTCCATCTTCAAACCGGTGCCCAGCTTTTCCATACAGCCGGAGGATGGGATCACCAGCCAGGTATTTTCCGTAGACCTCTGGGCAATGGGGCAGGACATACCGAATCTCCAGGTCCTTGGCCACTTGTTTTGCCGGGGAATAGTCATAGGCGTTGTTGAGTACTCTAATTCGGTCTTCTGTTTGGAAGGAGCCGGAGCGCAGCACTGGTTCCTGGGACAGATGGAAAGCGACCCCCCGGTTATCCGGAGAGAGGACACAGAGCAGGCGGTCCGCCGTTTCCAGCGCCCAGTAGGTCATGTTGTCCCCAAAAAGGTCGCTGGCGCAGTCGATTAGGATATGGTCCGCCAGTTCCCGTTCCCGGATGGTGTAGTACAGCTCGGATAGGGCGGCACGGTCCCAGGTCCCCTGATACCGGAGGGCATTGTCCGCGGAGATAAGGGTCATGAAGCCCAGGTCCTCATTTTTCGGATGCAGGCGGATCTTCTGGCGCATGGCCGCGGGGGTGATCCCATCGGTCAGGAGCTTCGCTAGAGAATGTTCCGGCTTCTCCTCCAAAAAGGGAAGGAATACCCTGGCCATAGGGGTCAACTTGCTGGCGCTGATGAGAATGACGCTCTGCTTCATAGTGGTAAGCCGGTGGGCCAGCGCCAGGGACACCAGGCTTTTCCCTGCGCCAGGGTTTCCCCATACGGCAGTGAGGCGGGACGTCATGAGATGTCACCTCCCAGCGAGGCTTCAGCGGGCGGCAGGCCGGAATCCTTTGGGGGAAGTTCCGGCGGTGAGGCGGCCCCTGCTTCCAGCAGATATTGCCGCTGCTGTTCTAAGTAAAGTTTTGCGGTTTCGGATTCTCCTCGGTATGCGAGACCCAAACGGAGAGCTGCATTACTTTCCAATCCCGCCAGCAGCTGCGCCTGCCGGTCGTTTACCAGCAGCGTGACGGTGGCGGGCAGCGCCTCCTCCAAGTTCTCCTTCGCCGGACTCCCGGACAGATCGTAGCCATCCTGATTGGTGACAGCCAGCACTTGTAGGTAGGTAAGCTCCGGGTACAGCTCCGCCGCAGGGTCCTCCTCCTTGTCCTTTGCCGTCACCGCGTAGGCTGAGACCAAGTCCCCGGAAATCAGCTTGCCGGAAAGGGTATCTGCAAGCTGCGGCAGGGCGATGGAGATTGCCTTTTGTCCCTCCGGCAGGTCATAGAGATAGGCGTTGTCGTGGGGAAGGCTGGAGGATAGCTTCATGCTGGTGACAATCTCATCCTTTACCATGCCGGAGGCGGCATATTTGCCCAGCACATCCTCTGGTGTCAGCTGCTGAAAGGGGAGGACCGAGTTCAGCGGAACGCTCTGGGAGGCCACCATCTCCTTCTCGATGAGCCTCCCCTCCGGGATGTCCTGGAGAGCTGTCACCACGGTGGTAGTCCGTTCCGCGGTCAGATAGCTTTCCAGCGGCACGATGACCAAGATTGTCACCAACGAGAGGACAATGAGCAGAATGCCCACTTTCCGTTTGTCCCGAAAAAAGGGCACAGCCTCCCCTTCCTGGAGACGGCGAGCCTTTTCTTCTTTTTTCTCCGCCTTCAGCCGGGCTTTCCGGGCTTTTTTTGTTTCGTTTTCCGGCAATGGGCCCCCTTCTTCTGCCACCGGAAAAACAGATTCCCCAGAGGGTTGGCATGAAACCGCTTCCTCTGGGGCCGTGGTGGGAATCTTCGGTGCCGTTTTTTCTTCTGGTAGCAGCACGAAGCTCTCCTTTTTCTTTTTAATGAACATGAGATTTTTAATGCCTCCTATCTTTTTTGATAACACTGTAAATATCCGTAGCCCAAAAGCTCTCACAAAAACAGCCGGTTTCAAGTGTGAACCACCGTTTATCCGGGTGGATATAAACGATACGGCCACGGATAATACGTACCTTTTCTCCCTTCAGACTGGGGGTGTGGGTTACTGCCACCCTATCCCCGACAAAGATTTTCATTGGTCACTTCTGTGTCCAGCAAGGTCTTACGCAAGATCAGATGCTTCGTTTCGCTGTCCAATAGGATTAAAACGATGTCCCCAGCCTTTAACCCAACGGCGTGCAAGATTTTAGGGGCCAGGGAGATACGGCCCCGCTCATCCAGCTTTTTTACTCCAACGACCTGATAGCGAGCACTTTTCTCCGTTCTGGTTCTGGTCATGATAACACTCCTTTCATCAATAAAATTAAAAGATATGCTGATAATACAAAAGGACCGAGAGGAACGACTTGATCCCTCTGGCCCTTTGTACCAATGTAGAGCAGCCATCCAGCTGCAAGTAGTTGTGCGATTAAGGCGGTAAACAAAAAATCCCGTAGGGGTAGTGCTGTTCCCAATGCGGAATACAGTTTAATATCCCCACCGCCAATAGAAGGTTTCCCAGCAACTATCTCTAGCAGCACCGCAAGAAGAAGCAACAGAAGAAAGATGATTCCGCCAGCGAAAAGACGTTGGATTAAAGCAGGGAGTGGGGCGGCCAGCCCGGCAAGAAGCAGCATAGCGGGGTATCGGTCCGGGATGGTATGGCTTCTCCCATCCTCCCAAGCGGTAAAGGTCAACAGCATCAGGACAGCAGCGGGGTGTAGGAACCGCAGCCCACTTATTCCTCCCGCCATAGCTTCACCAACCGTTGGCTTTCAATGATTGTCAGAAACGCAAAAATACCTCCCAGCAAACCTGCCGCAGGAGGGATAAAGGAGCTCTGAGGGCCCAGGTGGAACCACAGAAGAAAAAGAAAGACCGACAAGGTGGCTATGGTATAGCGGGAACGCCAGGGGGCGTTTTCCATTCCAACAAAGCAGAGCTCTACTTGGTATTTCTCCAGTCGACGTTCCGGCTCCAGATCAGGTTGCCGCGCCTCACTTTCTAGCCGCAGACTGCTGGGAACAGCGGCATTTGCAAGGATGTGGATACAGCGATAGGCGGCCCAAAAGGAGATCAACGGAAGAACTTCGGAGAAAAAATGCCTTGCCAGCAGAATAAGAAGTAGAGTAATCCCTGCCTGCAAATAAATAGTTCTCCTATAGTATGGGTTTCGTATCATGTTTATTTCCTCCATAAAATTCTGAAATGATTGTCCGCTTTTGCGTTGAATTTTTATGTCTTTTGTGCTATTATATTAATAATTCATGAAAGCCATAGACTGTTTGCTATCAAAGGGAGGGAATTCTATGAGCTGCAACGAGGATAAAGACTATAGTTATTTTGAGCGAGACGAGACCGGGGCTCCGATTAAATTTGTAGAACACCATGAATCTCATTCCCATGGAGGCAAATGCCCACATGAACATGAGGTAGATTTGCGCAAGGTAACTATCAAGAGCATTTCAAAAGGCGGAGATTATCACAAACATCGGAAAGACAGATAACAAAAACCACGTGCTAGGCGAGTGGTTCCAAAAAGCCTACGTCGATGAGGAAGGCAAAAGAACTCCTATCTTTTCGTATTTCATGCCCTTATTTTATCGCATTTTTTATTTTTGCAAGAGGCCTAATGAAATGTCTTAAGCCCCCTCACGGGGGGCTTTTGCTGTTAGAACGGCTCGTGGTCCCCCAGCCCCGGCACCACATTCCAGTCGTCATAGACGCTACCATCGTCGATGGTCACATGGTCGGTGACCCAACAGTAAAGCTGTCCGCCGGGGGTCCATACGTCAAATACCGCCATCTGGGGCTCGTATCGCATCTCGTCCGGATACCAGTAGGGGGTGTAGTGGCTCCTGGCACCAGCCCAGGACCACTCATTCACCCGTAACTGGAAGGCAGGCCGGATGCCTTCGGTGCGGTGCTCCAGCAGGCGGTTATAGGTTTGGTACTCAAACTCTGGAAAAAAGGCCATTACATTTTGCGCCTTGGTGTAATCATCGCTTCTGCCGCTGCTGCTAGTGGTTGTGGTTACCTGGATGTTGATTCCATAACCGCTTTTCATAGTCCAGCCGTTGTAAACATGGCGGTAAGCGGTGGGAACCTCGTCGGCGGGAGTTACTACTGCCTCGGCCCGGAGGGAGGCGGAGTAGCTTTGCCAGTCGTATTCCCACCAGCCCTTGTCCTCATAATGCCCATTATCCTCCCAATAGCCAGGTTCCGTCTCGGTGCCTTCCACCCATTCCAGGTCAGAGATCCAAACCAGATTTTCTTGCCACCAGGGAATCCACTCTCCCCAGGTGGCCGTTTTCTTTTCCGGCTGGGAGGGTAAACGGGGCAGGCGGAACCTCTCCGGGGTATCCAGACCGGGGATGGGGTCGCGGGGAGTAGGGTCTGGCGGTGTATTCTCCTCCAGGCTGGCGATTCGGGCGGTGATGCTGCTGGCGCTCAACCGCCCCGCTGTAGTGGATACAGTGATTTCGATATCCTGGGGTGCGGAGGGTGTATGCCATTTAATCCAGAGGGGTGTGCTGTCCCCTGGAGGGGTGACAAAGGGCTTGCGGTAGGTATTGCCGCCGATGCGGAAGGTGATGGATGCGTTGTCGTCCGGGGAGATGCCCTCTCCACTGGTGTCGTACACCTCAACGGTGGTGATGACGTCGGTATCGGTGTGATAGGTGTAGTCTGCGGAACCACCACCAGGGGTCTCTTCCGGGGGGATCTCGCTAAAGCGGATGGTCCCCAGGCCCAGGGCCTGGATAATATCGCTGTCGCTCTGGATGCCGGAGGTGGCCCCGCTCCAGGCGGGGAATCCTAACTCTGCCTGCTCCAGAAACATAGCCAGAGGCAGATTCTGGTGGGTAGCAAGGCCCATCTTCGCCTTCAGGTCACCGTTGGTGAGGCGGTCAAATAAGGCTGCTTCGGTGGCGGACATGGCACACATGACGCCATTGTACTTAAGATAGATTATCGGTTCCAGGAGAATTACATACTGACCGGAGATAAGCTCGTTAAAGTTAAAGCCGACTTGACCGCAAATATCCTGTATTGTTCCTTCTTGCCCAAAATAGGTTTTTATAGCTGCTATATTCGTACTACCATCTGGGGAGATGATGCGGGGAATTGGATTTGCAAAGCTATACTTTTTATACTTTTCTGTACTTACTATTAGCGATTGAGCTGATACATATCTTACTTTACATTTTTTCACAAAGTGAATATCAATATCGTTATCATTGTTTGCAAAATCAACGGATACCGTCACCGGACGCTTTGTGCTTTCCTTCACAATCGTGACCCGAACACCATCGTTTCCCGGAGACCAACTGTTTCCACCCTGGGCGGCATCCATCCCGCCGCCGCCGGCATCCACATTTACATCACCGGCTCCGTCTGCATAGGCGGCAGAAGAAAAAAGCAGAGAAAGGGCAATGAGGAGTGCGAGTATTCGCTTCATAAGGACCCTCCTAATAAAAAAGGATGCGACAAAATACCGCATCCTTTATGTATATATTTAGTTTAGTGTCCAATTACTTCGCCAGTCCCTCCATTGGGAAGCTCAATAGATTGTGTCCCACCACCATGGTCTTCAACCCAGCCAAAACCGGTGATCCAAATATAATTTGTGCCATTCTCGGTTTTCTTATCCCCCATATTTGGTTGGCTAGTGTTTGTGCTGGAGTTGCTGACATACTCCGGTGGGTTGTCCGGGTCATCTAGGGTAGAACCCTCCGCCAGTTCCGGGGGCTGGTTGGGGACTTCTGGCTTACTGAATTCAGGCCGCACCGTTTCGTCGGTGATGCTACCATCCTCCTCGGTGGTGACGATATGGCTGTTCTCCTGGGGTGGTTTTTTGTCCTCCAGGGGCTTCTGGCCTTCGCTGCTACTGGAGGGAAGGGGCTTGATAGGCGGCACCGAAATCGAGCTGGTGGAATTGGGCGCTGTAGAGACAGATTCGATTCCTGGCGCAAGCTCCGGCTGAATTACTTCTGCCTGGCTGGGCATTACCCGGAAGGTAATAACTAAGGCGACTGCTAACAGAACCACGCAAAGCCCGAAAATAGAGAGTTTCTTTTTCATCGTTTTCCATCCTCCATCTAAATTTATCTAATTTAATTATAACATATTTAAAACATATTTGCAACAGATAAACGCTGTATTTTACAAGGAAATTCGGACGCCTGTGTTTGAGTAGATATTACATTTCTTCCTGCATCGAGAAAAATTCCATCTGCGGTTTTAACTGCATTTCCCCGCCGGTGAACTGCACCGGCTCACTGAACCGCTCCTGGTATTCTGCCACCTGCTCATCGGTGAGAGAGATAAACTCGCCCTTGCCGTCATCTCCCACCAAAAAGAAGGGACCGCAGATGATATCATCCTCCAACCAGCGGTTGGGGCGCATTCCATTCAGCTTTCCCTCCTCATTGTAGCAGAGCATTACGCCGTTTCCCAAATATACCAGCTGAAAGAGACCGCCGCCGACCTCTGCCTGAACGCTGTGCAAGTCGTTCTGAAGCTCCTTTTCGTAGGGGGCCGCTCCCGGCTCCACTTTCAAAATTCGCATTTCCTTTTCTCCATTTCCCGGAATTTTTGATGTTTGGGTTGGGGCAAACAAAAAAGACGCTGCTAAAAACAGCGCCTTTTGCAGAAGTATCCGTTTTCTTTATTATACGTTTTTCAGCTTCAAAACTTCTTCCAGAGGCAGACCGGAAATACTAGCGATTTCCTCCACTGCGTATTTCCCCAACTGGAGCATACGCCTAGCAGTGTCGATCATGCCCTTTTCCAGGCCCTTTTCCAGGCCTTTCTCCATGCCTGCCTTCAGGGCTTCTTCTCTCATATCTTCCATAGCTTTGCACATAACGGCAACTCCTTCCTTGCTTTCCTTAAAAAACCGCACCCGGTCGGCCAATGCCTCATAGTACATTTTCCCAGGGTCGGTGCAGGCGAAATCGTGCATCAGCCTGCCAATGGGCGTCTCGTCCCGGTATGCTCCATTCACATACAGGATATGCGAACCATCGCCAAAGCTCTTACCAGACTTCAGGATACACCGCTCCACCTGGTAGAGTGCTTCTCCGTCTCCGATGACGTCATTTTCGGTGATGAAAATCACATAGGTTTCCGGCAGGTCATCGAAATCGCTCCCCTTTTCCAGGGGGTTTGCATCCATCATGCTGCTGTTGTATCTTGCCCTTTTTCTCCCTGCTCCCCGGTCGGCACGCTGGATCTCTACATTGAATTTTCTTCCATCGCTGTCGGTTGCCAGCACATCCAAGCGGACCGAACGGTTCAGCAGGTTCTCCACAAAGACCTGGGTCCGGCTTTCCGTCACCAGCAGGTCAGGCTTATCCATAAGGATGCGAAGAACCAACTGGATGCCAGCGGTTTCTCCCTCAAAACATTTCGTCAGGAAATCATCGTCCATAAGACGGAAATCCTTCAGCCGCTGTAAATCTTTCTCATGCCACCGGCCAGTTGTCGATACGGTCAAAATGTCACCTGCTTCCTTCTGTTGTCATCATATCATAACTTCCCTTGATTTGCAAGGTTCCACCCTGTATTAGGGCTCAAATCCAGGCAATTCCAACGGAACCTTTCGGTCCATCTGCTGTGCGAGGTTGTAATATTTCAGCGCCTCCAAAATATAATCTATCGCCTCCTGATTTTTTGCCCCTTTGGGCAGAAACTGACGCAGCTGGAAAAGGTTTTTCTGGGTAAATTTAATTGCAGGCTGCCGTTCAGTTTTTCCCTCCTGAAACAACGTCTCAATATCATTCCGGGTAATGGGTCCGAGTTCTGCGGAGTACCGTTTCAGCGCTGCCGCCTGTTCCAGGCTGATTTTCCTGCGGGTCTCTAGCAGATAGGCGTCTACCTCCATTTGCTCATCCTCGCTCAGATAGGAGAGGTCTACCCCGGCCCGGAAGGGGAGATTCCCCGTATCTACTTTGTCCAGAAGGTCCTTTACAAGGTAGGTCAGGCGGACATACCGCTTGATTTGCGCTGCGCTCTCGTTGCTAGTCTCTGCTATAGATGCTACCGTGTGAACTTTGGCTCCATTGGAGCTAAAGTTTATATCCTCATGTTCTGCACCATTTTTCACCATCAGCTTTTCGACCAATGGTCCGGAAGTTAAATCTGTTCGCTGCCCTTGGTGCTTCATCGCATCCATCTGCATCCGATAAGCAAACGCCTTTTCGCTGGGAAGCAGCTCATCCCGCTGGTTCAGATTGGTGTTGACCAAAATCAGCCGGGCAAGGTCATCGTCCACCTCTTTGATAATTGCTGGAACGGTTTCCATCCGGAGGAGTTGCGCCGCTGCTACCCGGTTATGCCCAGAAAGGATCTGGTAATAGTCATAGCGGCGCTCCATGTCCGGCGGCATGGGGCGAACAATGACAGGGGAGAGGATGCCGTTTTGCCGGATATCCTCTGCCAGCAGTTTCAGCTTGTCTGGACTGTAGGGCCGGAAAGGCTGGTCGGGATAGGGAGCAAGATCGCTGATTTTCAGCGGCTTCACCAGCACTGTCTCTCCGGAATCGCCAAACATCTCCGCAAAGCTCTCCTCCGGAGTAGGGATGCTGTCCAGTCGGGTTCTAAGATTGAGCGCTGCCACGAGCGATCACCTCCTCCGCAAGGGACTTATAGCAGGCCCCCAGTTTGCTGCTGGGGTCGTTGACCAGGCTCCGCTGGTTATTGGTGGATACCGATGCTTCGATCATCCGGGGGATAACGATGGAAAAGACCTTTTCTCCCAGGGCATCCCGGAGAGCTTTTTCCACCTCGCGGGCCATATTGGTCCGCCGGTCTGCCATTGTAATGAGGACTCCCAGCAGTTGCAGTTCCGGGTTCAGTGACCTTTGGACACGGCTAACCGTGCCCAGCAGGCCCTCTAAGCCATCTACCGCAAATTTTTCCGCCTGCACCGGAATGAGCACAGCATCGCTGGCTGCCAGAGCGTTTGTTACCAGCAGGTCCAAGGCAGGGCGGCAATCTAGAATGATGTAATCATATCGGCTCATTTCCTTCTGCCGCAGGGTTCTCTGAAGAACGGTTCCGCTGTCCCGGTCATTGGAAAGGATGCTGGGAGCGGTCGCCAGCATTTTAGAGGCAGGTATGTAGTCCAGGCCTTCCGGGTTGTGGTGGATGCAGCTTTCCAGATCCACATCCTGACCGGCTACCGCAGAATAAATGAGGTCGCTGATGGTTCGGTTCCTGCCGCTCAAATCGCAGCCCAGATAGTCGCTTAGGTTCTGCTGGCTGTCCAGGTCAATTAGGAGCGGCCACTTTCCGGCAGTAGCCAGACCAGCGGCCAGGTTCAACGCGGTGGTAGTTTTGCCTACGCCTCCTTTTTCATTTGTAACAGAAATAATGATAGGTTTTTTCATGGTATTCCTCCTTTTTTTTAAAATTGATAAGCGTTATCTGCATATTGTGCATATCTTCTGCTGGCGGCGAGGACATCATCATTGTTGATGGAGTTGTACACACGCATAACAATATCAATACTGTTATCGCCCATCATTCTTTGCACAGTTTTTGGATCAAGGTGTAGTTCTTTAAATAACCGTGTACAAAAAGTATGACGAAAGCGATAGAGTACATACTCTTTTGGATCCAGACCAATACTATAAAGTTTTTGGCGGAAATGTTGAGCGTACAGATCGGGCGTTGTAAGACCCCCATCTTGTTTGGCAAAAAGATACTGGGAGGTTTTTTGCCTTAATCGTTTAGCCATCCAAAGCTCATCCTGTTCAATAAAACTTCTGAGGTTACAAACTGCATTTTCTACGATAGGGCTTATAAAAAGTTCCCTTCTTGCATAATTCTTTTTTCCGCGTATTTCGTTTTTAAGTCCCTTTATCATTGGCTTGGTAACGCTCGTCTTGAAATTAGATAAGTTTGCAGAACGCTCAACTGAAAGGGCGCGTCTGATTTTTACTGTATGCTTTTCAAAATCAAAATCGGTAAAGCATAGGGGCCAAAGTTCACCTGGCCGTATGCCCGTATATAACAAAATGACCGCCTGCGCATAGAACCAGGGATCATTTGAAAATGCCAATAGAAGTGTTTGAATTTCTTTCTGACTGTATGGAGGCATATCGTCTTTTGGAGGAGCTTGAGAAATTGGACAGATAACTTTGTCCATAGGATTCGTATAAAATATGCCATCATCAACAGCCATGCTAAGTACGCTTTTAAGTTGGGTATAGATTTTGTCAATATATGACTGCGCATAATGATGTTGAACTCCGGCGCGGAAATAGGTTCGCTGTGTCCATTTGTTTAAGTATCTTGCGATGGATGCTGTCGTCAATTCAGAAATCTGTTGATTGCCGATGTCGGCAAGGATTCTTTTTGCGATTAACACTTTGTTTCCGAAAGCTCTGGAACTACCTTGCCCACATATCCGTGTCAGGTACTCTAAGTATAGTTCTGCTAAGGTTCTTTCTTCTTCTTTTTCTGGCCTTTGATAGTTTTGCAAAAATTCAGTGAAAAGCGCTGTGAGTTCTGCAATTTCGTTAGAAGAATATTTCATATCCACCCTCCTAAAAATGTTTTATATTATTATGTTTTTCGAAGAGCGGAAAGTCAAAGTCTGCTTTTGGCTCTCTGACTCTGTTTGTCTGGGTTCGAATCCTAGTCGGGCAACCATGGCGTAGCCGCCAAGGCACGCCCTACCCGCTCCCTCTACGAGGGGGCTTTCCTTTGTACAGAATCTTAGTGTGTGCCTGGAGACATAGGCATCTAAACTGTTTTACACCGCCATGGCGTGGCCGCCAAGTCACGCCCTACAAGGCCCCCTCGAAAGAGGGGGCCTTACCTTTGTACAAAATCCTAGTAACTGCCTGGAGTCTAAGCGTCCAAAGTGTTTTACACCGACACGGCGTGGCCGCCAAGTCACGCCCTACAAGGCTCCCTCGAAAGAGGGGGCTTTTCATTTGTGCAAACCTTTGGCGACTGCCTGGAGGCATAAGCAGTTAAAAGTGCCAAACCATGCAACTTAAGGGCAAGTCCCGCACCTTGCTACAAAAAACACAGCTCCAAAATCAAATTATCATGCCCCAAGTGCCAACGTCTTGCCCAAGCAGGATGTTGGCGCTTTTAGCTTGAGGAGATTTTGAATGGATGCTTAGGATAAAATAGCTAAAAAGGCCGGGAATAGGGAGATTATCGCAAAGAGCAGCGTAAGTGCAGATGTGTAAAACTGCATAGAATTTGGGAACCATGGATAGTTACTTCTGTGGAGATAGAAAATCAGATAATTGCTACATTGCCACTTCGATGTAGAAAATAAATGGTTTTTTTCGCTGTTTACGCAAAGACTTGTGCATGATATACTAAGCTCACGGAGAAAACAACCGTTGCCCAGAGCAACAGATGGGAGGCCGATATGAAAGGTACAGTTGCAGTTGGCGGCATGGCCCTCTCGCAAGCGTATTTGGTCATCGACCGAAAGACAGATGTAAGCGCTTACCGTGTGGAAAAGACCGACGAGGAGCTCCAGCGGTTGCAGGCAGCCTCCGCCCGGTGCGCCAAGGAGCTGTCTGCCTTAATAGAAGGCCTGCGCCAGGATGCGGACCCGGAGCAGGCAGAAATATTGGACTTTCAGCTGCTGCTGCTGGAGGATGAGAACTATATGGGGCAGATTGTCCACACGATTCAAAAGGAGCAAATCAACTGCGAGTATGCGGTGGCGCATCATTCCCGCCTTTACCGGGAGGAGCTGTCCGCATTGGATAATCCGTATCTCAACGAGCGTGTGGCGGATATCAGCGATATTGAGCAGCGGCTGCTTCAGGCTCTGTCCTGCCGGGAAAAAGCTACATTGCCCACCGCCCCTGTTATTGCAGTGGCCCAGGACCTGACCCCCTCCCAGGTGGTGGAGCTCGGACATGGAAAGCTGGAAGGGATTATCCTGGAAAAAGGGGGTCTTTCCTCCCACTGTGTGATTCTGGCCCGCTCCATGGGCATCCCCTGCATCATCGGTGCGGCGGGGGTTCTGGCCCAGGTGGAACAGGGGATGCCGCTGCTGCTGGATGGTGAGACCGGGGAGATTGTCCTGTCCCCGGACGACGAGACGGTCCGCAGCTACCGGCAATATAAAGAAGCGAGGCGGCAGGAGCTGTGCAGCTTGGAGCAGTTCCGCCAGGCAAAGACCATGACCGCCGATGGCAAAACCATGAAGGTATACGCTAACATCACCACCAACCTGGAGGTCCCAGGGGTTCTGGAGCAGGGGGGAGAGGGGGTGGGCCTCCTCCGGACGGAGATGCTCTATATGGAGCGGGATGCCGCCCCGGACGAGGAGACCCAGTTCGCGCTCTATTCCGCAATTGTAAAGGGCCTGGAGGGAAGGCCGCTGATTATACGAACCCTGGATGTAGGGGGAGATAAAAGCATCCCCTACCTGGGGATCTCCCCGGAGGAAAATCCCTTCCTGGGATACCGGGCGATTCGCTACTGTTTGGACCACCCGGAGATTTTCCGGCCCCAGCTCGCCGCCATCCTTCGGGCCGCCGCCTTTGGCCCGGTGCAGCTGATGCTGCCTATGATTGCCGCCACCGATGAGGTGGAACAGGCCAAGGAGGCCATCGACGGAGTGCGTAGGGAGCTGAAGGAGCGGGGGAGCGCTACCGGCCCGGTCTCCGTCGGCGTGATGATGGAAACCCCCGCCGCTGCCGTCATGGCGGAACAGCTGGCGGAGATGGTGGACTTTTTCAGCATCGGCACCAACGACCTGACCCAATATCTCTTTGCGGCGGACCGGAACAACGCCCAGGTGGCCGCCCTCAACTCCTATTTCCAGCCGGCCCTTCTCCGGGTGGTGGAGCATATCTGCCGCTGTGCCCATGAAAAGGGCGTCGAGGTGGGGATATGCGGCCAGGCCGGCGAGGTGGAGCAGCTCATCCCCCTGTGGGTGGGCATGGGGGTGGATGAGCTGAGCGTCAGCATCCCTTCCATCCCCCGTGTACGCCGCCGGATAAAAGGGTGTGACACCGCCGCGTGCAGAGAGCTTGTGGAGCGGGTTCTGCAATGCTCCTCCGATACAGAGGTTCGAAAGGAGGTGGAACGGTGGTTATAAAAGAGCTTCAGGTCCAAAATCAGCTGGGGTTCCATGCGCGGGTGGCTTCCCGAATCACCCGGTGCGCTAGCGGCTTTGAAAGCCTGGTCCGTGTCAAAAAGGATGGCAAAAATTACGATCTGAAAAGCGTCACAGGCGTGATGATGGCAAACGCCAAGCACGGAGAGACGGTTACAGTGGAGTTTGAGGGCGCGGATGAACAGGAGGCGGCACAGGCCATGGAAGCCCTGTTCGCAGACAAATTCGGAGAAAGGTAGAAGGAAGAAGGAGGAGGGAGCACAGTGGCAAATATGGAGGTGGCGATGGGCCTTATCGCCGGAGCTGGGGACGCCAGAAGCAGCTGTATGGAGGCTATCCAGTTGGCTAAGGAAGGGAACTTCCAGGAGGCCAAAGAGGCCCTGCACCGGGCCGACGACAGCATGGTGGCCGCCCACGAGACCCAAACACAGCTTATCCGGGAAGAGATGCGGGGAGAGAGCGAGGGAGTATCCCTGCTGATGGTCCACGCCCAGGACCACCTGAACCTGGCGCTGGTGATGCGGGATGTGGCGGAGGAATTTATTCTGGTGCACCAAAGGCTGATGGAATTGGAGGGAAAAAAGTAGATGCTGGTAATCACACTGATCTGCAACCTGGGTATGTCCACAAGCGTGCTGGTGGACAAAATGGCAGCCTATACCAAAGAGAAGGGGATTGAGGCCGACATTGAGGCCAGGGCCTTCCAGCGTGTGGAGGACCGCATCCACCGCACCGATATCCTGCTCATCGGTCCCCAGGTGCGCTATCTGGCAAAGAAATTCCAGACTGAGTACGGCGATGAAATCCCGGTCATCCAGACTATGGATATGTCCGATTACGCCATGCAGAAGGCCGATAAAATCTTCGAGCAGGCCTATGGGGCATACCAGACAAAAGAAAATTGAGGAGGTAGAACAAAAATGAAAAAAGGAGCTTCCAAGAGCGGCTCGTTTATGAGCTTTATGGAGGAAAAATTCCTCCCCGTGGCCGCCCAGCTGGGTAGCCAGCGGCACCTGCTGGCCCTTCGTGACGGCGTCGTGATGGTGATGCCGCTGCTGATTCTGGGCGCCTTTTCCATGATTATTGCGGAGTTCCCCATTGAGGGCTTTTTGAACCTGATGGCCAGCATCTTTGGCGAAAACTGGAACGCCTTTGAAGGGGTCATCATGAACGCCACCTACGGCATTTCGGCCATTGTGGCCTGCTTCGGCGTGGCGAGCTCCCTGGTAAACAGCTACGGGGAAAACGGCACACCGGCGGGCATCATCGCTATGGCGGCCTTCTTCGCTGTAGTGGTCCCCACCACCCTCACCGGCGCGGAGGGGGAAGCGGTGGATGCCTGGGTGGCCGGCTCCCTGGACGCCACTCTGCTTTTCACCGCCCTGCTCACCGCCCTTATTGTGGGTGAAATCTACCGGTTCCTGGTGCAGAAGAACTTTACCATCAAGCTGCCGGATTCGGTGCCCAAGGCGGTATCCGCCCAGTTTACCGCCCTGCTTCCCGGCACCGCCATTATTGTCCTCTTCACCGTGGTGCGGCTGGTCTTCGCCTCCACCCCCTGGGGCGGCTTCCCGGAGTTTGTCACCGACATTATCTCCACCCCCCTGCGGCATCTGGGCACCTCCTACATCGGCACTCTGGTGGTCTGCTTCTTTGAGCATCTCCTTTGGTCCTTCGGCCTCCACGGCTCTGCCATTATCGTATTCCCCATCTTCGAGCCTTTGTGGATTATCAACATGGCGGAAAACGTTTCCGCCGGCGCCCACAACATCGTTACCTTCACCTTCTACGAAAACGGCGTTTGGATGGGCGGCTCCGGCGCCACCCTGCCGGTGGTCATCTATATGCTGCTCTTTGCTAAGTCCAAGCTGCTTAAGAACGTGGGCAAGGTGGGCATCGCCCCCGGCATCTTCAACATCAACGAGCCGGTGACCTTCGGCCTGCCCATCGTCCTCAACCCCATCCTGATGATTCCCTACATCCTGGCCCCCATGGCCGCCATGTCGGTCCAGTTCCTGGGCACCGCCGTCGGGCTGTTCCCCCTGTGCAACAATATGGTCCCCTGGACCTGCCCGGTGCTTATCAGCGGCTTCCTCACCACCGGCAGCATCATGGGCGTGGTGGCGCAACTTTGCGGTATGGCCGTCTCCTTCCTCATCTGGCTGCCCTTCATCCGGGTTTGGGATAAGAAATGCTACCAGGATGAGCTGAGCACTGTCACCGCGTAAAATTTCCGGGGCTTCCCCTGTGTCATAGACCGGTGGGGGATGGCCAGTACCATCCCCCACCCCGCTTTTGGAGGTATCATCATGGGTTTTCTGGGTCTTGAAACGGCGAAGGCCCCCGCTGGGATGCGGGGCAGGCGGTTTGGGGCTTTTTGCGCCGACCTGTTAATCGTCCTAGGCCTCTCCTTCCTGGCCTACCGCTTCACCGGCCAGCCGGATTTCTTTGCTGTGCGGGCCGCTATGGACGCCGCCCAGGCCGCTGGCGGACAGGATATGGAGCTGACTGCCGCCGTGTTTACGCAGTTTAACCAGGCCTTCCGCCTGCTGCTGCTCATCGCCTTTGGCTACGAGGCGGTGACCCAGACCATCACCGGCGGCTCCACCCTGGGGAAGCTGCTCCTGGGGCTGCGGCTTGTTCCGATGGACCCGGCGCGGGGGCGGGTGTTGCAGCTGCTGCTTCTGTGGGTCAGAAGCGCGCTAAAGCTGCTTTCCCTCTATCTGTTCCAAGGCTTCCCGTTCCTGCTTTGCTGCCTCACCATCTTTACCAATGGGGAGTGCCGCACCGGGTTTGACATGGCGGTAAAGGTCCGGCCAGAATTTCGCGGCAGAAAATTCTCTGTCCACAGGTAAAGCCATTTGGTAGGAAAGGAGGGGGACGATGCGGCATTCGGAGGAAGTTACAAGAAAAATTCTTTTGTCCCTGCTGGAAAGCGAAGATTACCTGACCCTCAGCGAGCTTTCACGGATTATGGAAATCTCCAAGCGGTCGGTGCAAAACTACCTGAACAAAGCGGAAAGCTGGCTGCGGGAGCATCAGCTGTCGGAGATACAGATTGTTAAAAAGCAGGGCTACGGCACCCAATTGGATTGCGATGCCGCCGGCCGCCAAAAGCTCTCCGCCCTCCTGAGCAGCCAGTATTTCACCCTCACCGATGGAAGCATGAAGCGACGCACTGAGCTGCTGCGAAGCCTTATTTTCTCCCGTGATGAGCTTACCATCCAGTTTTTGGCTGACAGCTTTTATGTCAGCCGTTTCGTCATTCTCGCCGACCTGGACTGGGCGGAAAACTGGTTGGCCCAGTACCACCTGCGGCTCTTCAAGATACAGGGCCGGGGCATCGGCATCGCTGGGGAGGAGGTGGACCGCCGGGCCGCTATCATCGGCTTTTTTGACCTGTGCGAGCACCGGGAGCCGGCGGTGGAGGGGAAGGTGAACAACCCTGTCCGCCTGGCGAAGGAGCGGCTGGAAAAGATGGAGGAGGTTTACACAGAGGAGGACATTAAAAAGATTTGCAGCATCATCGAGGAAGCGGAAAAAGAATTTGACTTCTTCATGGGCAGCGAATACTTTACCTCCCTGGCCACCCACATCACTATCAGCGTCTTCCGTCTGCGCCACGGACACCAGATTCAAAAGGAATTCCTTCCCCCCAACGAGGAATTTCCCCAGCAGGAGATGAATACCGCCGCCTTTATCGCCCGGCGGCTGGAGGAGACCTTCCAGGTGCATTTGCCCGATTCGGAGCGCACCTATATCTGCATCCACCTGATGGGCTACAACGCCTTCCAGGCCCAGATGGAGGAGGAGCAGAAGGCGCCGGAGAACATCGAGCTGCTGGCCCTCCACCTTATTGAGGCGGTGGATGCCGAGCTGGGCGGCCGCTTTTCCTCCGACCGGGTGCTGTTCTTCGGCCTGCTTACCCATCTGCAAAACTCCCTTTACCAGCAGAAGGAAAACCCCGGCGCCAGAACGCAGCTGCGGCTGGAGCTGCCGGAGGCCTGCCAGGAGATTTTCGCCAGCGTCAAAAAGCAGGCGGCCCTTTACCAGCAGCTTAGCGGCATCCGGCCCGACCAGCAGGAGCTGGTTTCCCTCACCCTCCACTTCGCCCTCTCCCAGGACCGCACCACCACCAAATGGCGGGCGCTGCTAGTATCCCCGGCGGGGGTCATCATCCAGCAGGACCAGCGAAGGCACCTACAGGACAGCATCCCCCAAATCAAGATTGTGGACACCTGCTCCCCCTACCAGTTTTCAGTCTACCCCGAAGCAAGCTACGACTTTATCATCTCGATGGTGCCTATCAAAAATGCCTCCAAGCCGGTGGCAGACGTTTCCCGCATGACAAAAGGACAGCGGGTACAGTTTATTGAGGAATTTTTGTTTGACAAAATGGACGGCAAGGACTGCTTTCCATAAGCTGGCCTGCACCCGACCGGCATATTAAAAACGGGACATGGAACTGCTCCATGTCCCGTTTTTAATATTATTTCAGTTCTACCACCGTCACACCGGCTTCTCCTTCGCCGTACATGCCAGGGCGGAAGGATTTTACCACTTTCACCTTCCGCAGGTGGTTCTGGATGGCGGTGCGCAAAGCGCCGGTGCCCTTGCCGTGGATGATGGTCACCGTTCCCATGCCCATAAGGGCGGCCTGGTCCAGGAAGCGGTCCACGGTGGCGATGCCGTCGATGGTGTCCATCCCCCGGATGTCGATTTCGGTGCGGGCCTCCCGGTTTACCTTGCTTTCGGTGGTGGTGCGCCGCCGACCGTTTACCGTCACCTTGCGCTCCTTTGTGTCCACCAGGCGCAGTTCCTCCTCCTTTACCTTGCTCTTTAGGATACCTGCCTGGACCATGTAGCAGCCGGAGCTGTCCGGTCCGGAAAGGACGGTCCCCTCTATGTTCAGGCCGGTGAGGAGCACTGTATCGCCGCTTTGGAGCTTCCGGGGCAGCGTGTAGGCCTCCCCCCGCTGCCGAGCCACCGGGTCCGCCAGGTCCCGCAGGTGCTCCATCCGGCCCTTGTAGCCGGAGCGCAGCTGAGAGAGCTTCTTTGCAAAGTCCTCCTTGTCCTGCTGCTTTTTCAGCTCCTCCAGTTCATTAAGAAGGAGATCGGTCTGGCTCTTTACCCGCTCCACCATCGTCTGGGCCTGCTGGCGGGCCTCCTGGGCCTCCTTGTCCAGCTGGGCGTAGAGCCGCTGCCGCTCCTCCTCCATCTCCTTTTTCAGGGCGTCCATCTGCTGGCGGCGGCTGGCGGCGGCCTGCTGTTCCTTCTCCAGCTCCTGACGGGTGCGCTCCAGGTCGCTGACTACATCCTCAAAGCGGGTGTTCTCGGTACTCACCAGCTCCTTGGCCCGACCGATGACCCCCTCCGGCAGCCCCAGGCGCTGGCTGATGGCGAAGGCGTTGGAGCGCCCCGGCACCCCGATAAGCAGCCGGTAGGTGGGGGAGAGGGTCTCCACGTTAAATTCGCAGCTGCCGTTTTTTACCCCAGGGGTGGTGAGGGCGTACATCTTGATTTCCGCATAGTGGGTGGTGGCGGCAATGAGCGCCCCCTTCTGGCGCAGGGCCTCCAGGATGGAGACCGCCAGGGCAGCCCCCTCCACCGGATCGGTGCCTGCCCCCAGCTCGTCGGTGAGGACTAGGCTCCGGGGGCCGGCCCATTCCAGGATGGAGATGATGTTGGTGATATGGGCGGAGAAGGTGGAAAGGCTTTGCTCAATGCTTTGCTCGTCCCCAATATCCGCCAGCACCCGGTCAAAGACCGGGACACAGCTGCCGTCCCCGCAGGGGAGCAGCATCCCGCAGGCCGCCATAAGGGTGAGGAGGCCCAGGGTCTTGAGGGCCACCGTCTTGCCCCCGGTATTGGGGCCGGTGATGACCAGGGTATCAAAGCTGTCCCCCAGGGCGATATCCACCGGCACCACCTTTTCCTTGGGGATGAGGGGATGCCGGGCCCTGTTAAGGCGCAGGATCCGGTCCTGGCGAATCTCCGGCACTGAAGCCCTCATAGCGTCCGCCAACCGGGATTTGGCGAAGAGAAGGTCCAGCTCCACCAAAGCGGAGAAGGATTCCTGGATAAGGGATGCCATCTCTCCCACCCGGCCGGAAAGCTCCAGGAGGATGCGGTCCACCTCCTCCTGCTCCTCCCCCTGAAGGAGACGGATTTCGTTGTTGGCTTCCACCACCGCCATGGGCTCCACAAAGACGGTGGCCTTGGAGCTGGAGGTGTCGTGGACCAGACCCGGCAGCTCCCCTTTGCGCTCCACTTTTACCGGGACAACAGACCGGCCGTCCCGGATGGTGATGATAGCCTCCTGAAGCACCTGGGCGTATTGGGGGCTTTTGATGATGCGCTCCAGCTTTTCCCGGATGGAGAGCTGGGCCTTTCGTATTTTGCGGCGGATGGAGGCCAGCTCCGGGGAGGCGGTGTCCTGAAGCTCCTCGTCGTTCAGGATGCACCGGTCGATTTCTTCCTCCAAAGCCCGGTTGGGGGTGAGGGTGTCAAAGAGACCGTCGGCATCGGTGGGGTCCTCCGCCTGACGCCGCCAGTCCCGGACCGCCCGGATGGTGCGAAGCACCCGGCAGACGGATAAAAGCTCCGGGATGGAAAGCCGCCCGCCTACCGCCGCCCGGTGAAGGGGAGCGGTGCAGTCGCGGATACCGCCCAGCCCCGGCGTGCCGAAGCGGATGGAAAGGGTGTTGATTTGGGCGGTCTGCCGGACAGCCCGGCTGACGTCCCGCCAATCGCTGTAGGGGATAAGCTCCCTGGCGCGGAGGGCGCTGGCTTCGCAGGTGGTCTTTGCCGCCAGCAGTTCCAGCACCTTGTCCAGCTCCAGGGCAATGTAATGTTTGTTTTCCATAGTCTGTAAACCTCACTTGACAGTTCAGGAGAAAAAAGAACCACAAAACTTTTGCGAAGCCCCCCTAACTTGGGGCGCCGCATTTCCTTGGAATTTCTGCCCCTATCGACCTTTTGCAATGACCTTGGCCGCTTTTCTTTTTGCTTCTTTTTCTTTTCCCGTGAAAAGAAAAAGAAGGGAAAGAGGGGCCGGATTTAATTCTGCGCCGTCCTCTCCACATGGCCGCGGATGCGCTGGATAATCATATCCAGGGCCACCAGGTTGTGCCCGCCCTCCAGCATAACGATATCGGCGTACTTGCGGCTGGGCTGGACGTACTGCTCGTGCATGGGCTTAACGGTGGTGAGATATTGGTTGATGACGCTTTCCAGGGTCCGTCCCCGCTCCTTTACATCCCGGAGGATGCGCCGCAGGATGCGGGTGTCCGCATCGGTGTCCACAAAAATTTTAATGTCCATCTGCTCCCGCAGCTGGGGGTCCGCAAAGATAAGAATCCCCTCGGCGATAACCACCTTGGTGGGGCGAACCTCCACCGTTTCGTCGGTGCGGTTGTGGATGGAATAATCATAAACCGGGCAGCGCACCGCCTCCCCGGCCCGGAGCCGTCGCAGGTCCTCCACCATCCTATCGGTATCAAAGGCGTCGGGGTGGTCGTAGTTCAGCTTGGCCCGCTCGGCATAGGGGAGTTCGTCGTGGCGCTTATAGTAGTTATCGTGGTAAATGACGCTGACATCCTCCCCAAAGTATTCCTTGATTTTCCGGGTGACGGTGGTTTTGCCGCTGCCGGTGCCCCCGGCGATGCCGATAATCATAGTCTGTCCCGCTGTACGCATGATGAATGCCCCCTTGTCAGTTTTTATCAGTCCTTTGGTGTCTCTGCCGCCGGAGATTTGCCCGTTATCTCCTCCACGGACACAGGAGGGAACTCCCGCAGGGCCGGATGGCCGGTGAGGGTCCGGGCGATGCGCCAGCCCTCGTAGCTGTTTGCAGCATTTTGGGGAATGGGCAGGAAGCCCAGGTCCAGGTAGACCTTCACGGCCACCCAGGAGGTGGTCTGGGTGGGGACCTTGGCGTGGGTGTAGCCCAGCTCCGCCATTACCCGAAGTGCCTGGGCCACCAGCGGTTTGGAGAGCCCCCGTCCCTGGTGATCCCGCCGCACCGCTACCCAATGAAGCCAGGCGGAGCCGCTGGCGTCGCCACAGATGACGTCGTAATAGGCGCTGGCGGTGGCAACCTTTTCCCCGGCCTCGTTTTCTAAAAACAGCATTCGCCGGGGGAGTTCCTCCTGGTGGCCGCCAAAGTATTGCTCCCACAGCTCCAGACCCCGTTTCCGGTCCGGGAACTCCTTGGCAGATTGCTCAATGGTCAGCCAGCTTTCCCGGTCTCCGGGCTGGTAAAAGACAAACCGGTAGCCCTCCGGAAGGGGATAAGCGGGCAGGCAGTCTAGTTCCCGCTCCAGCAAAAGCTCATAGTAGCGGATGCGGTCATCCAGGTTATCAAAGTTGGAAGAAATTTTCATAGCGCACCTTCTTTTAGAAGTTGTACCATTGGCCGAAGTATGCAAATCGGCAAGGAAATTTTTTGGCTGTCAAAGTCCCAAAAACGAAGGAATCCTTCATGGCTTTCAAGTTTTTGGGACAAAGACAGGCGGGAAATTTGTTGCCGAGGTGCTTGCGGCGGCTATTGGTACAGCTTTTTATACTAGAACAGCTTTGCCCCCATCCCTTCGGCAATAGCCACCGCAATGGGCAGGTCGATGGAGGTCTCCTTCATTTTCAGCGCCCGCACCTCCACCCCGGCCAGGGTGGCCCCCCGCAGGTCCGCTTTGGTGAGGTCGCAGCCCTGCATCAGGGCTTGGGTAAAGTCGCAGTACCGCAGGTCCGCCCCCCGGAGGGAGCATTCCCGCAGGTCTGCGTGGGCGAAGGAGGCCCCCACCAGCTCCGCCTCCGCCAGGGAGAGGCGGGAAAGGTCGCAATACTGGTAGCTGCCCGCCTCCAGGGAAAGGCCGGTGGTTCTGGCCCCGGAAAAGCTGCTGCCGGTGCATTTGCAGTGGCTCAGCACCGCCCCAAAGAGATTTGCCTCATCAAAGACGCAGTTTAAAAAAGCGCAGTTTTTGGCGGTGACACTGGAAAAATCGACAAAGCGGAACCGGCACCCAGTGAAGACGCAGCGGGAGAGGCGGCTTCCGGCAAAGCTCCCGCCGGTAAAGCCGCACCGGTCAAAGGTGCAGCCGGTAAGCTCCGATTCCGACCAGTCCTCATCCCGGAAGTCCTGTTCCTGGTAGGTGATATGTTCCCAAGGCATAGAACCCCTCCCCTCATTCCCCCGAAGGTCCTCCATAGTCTCTGGGCCCTTTGCCCAGATAAGGCCGAAGGCCGTGCAGGGAGAGATGCCGGGGGCACCCCGGCGTTTTTCTTTTTGCTTCCTATTCTTTTCCCGCGAAAAGAATAAGAAGCGGGGTCCGGGGCGGAGCCCCGTATTCAGCCCTGCGCCGCGAACTGGCTGTTGTACAGGCGGGTGTAGAGGCCGTCCCGTTCCAGCAGCTGCTGGTGGGTGCCCTCCTCCTGGATGCCCTCCTCGGTGAGGACCACAATCTTGTCCGCCCCCTTGATGGTGGAAAGGCGATGGGCCACCACCAGGGTGGTGCGTCCCTTGCACAGCTCATCCAAAGCCTCCTGAATCAGCAGCTCGGTGGTGTTATCCAGGGCGCTGGTGGCCTCGTCCAGAATGAGAATGGCAGGGTTTTTCAGGAAGACACGGGCGATGGCGATGCGCTGCTTCTGCCCGCCGGAAAGACGGACTCCCCGCTCCCCCACCAGGGTTTCGTACCCCTGGGGCTGGGTTAGGATAAAGTCGTGGATGTTGGCGCGCCGGGCCGCATCCTCAATTTCCTCTGGGGTGGCGTCGAACCGCCCGTAGGCGATGTTCTCCCGGAAGGAACCGGGGAAGAGGAAGACATCCTGCTGGACGATGCCCACCTGCCGCCGCAGGGAGGGGAGGCTTACCTGAGTGATGTCCCGGCCATCCACCAGAATCTGGCCCTCAGTGGTGTCGTAGAAGCGGGGGACCAGGTGGCAAAGGGTGGTCTTTCCGCTGCCGGAGGGTCCCACCACCGCCACCTTCTGCCCGGCCTCCACCGTCAGGTTCAGGTGGCGCAGCACCGCCTTGCCGTCCTCCTCTCCCTCCCCCTCGTAGGAGAAGGAGACGTTTTGGAAGGCAATCTCCCCCCGGACCGGGGGCAGAGCAGGGGCGCCGGGGAGTTCCCGCTCGCTGTCGCAGTCCAAAATCTCCAGAAAGCGGGCGAAGCCGGTCATCCCCATTTCGTACATTTCGGCAAAGTCCACCAGGCGCTTGGTGGAGTTCATAAAAAGGGAGACGTACAGGATGTACTGCACCAGCATACCGGGGGTGATGGAGCCATAGAAGGTGAAGACAGCAGCCCCCGCCAGGGTGGCCCAGTAGAGCAGGTCGGTAAGGAGGTAGAGAAGGGTGTAGTACTCCCCCATGGCCCGGTAGCCGTACTCCCGGCTCTGGCGGTAGGTCTGGTTGGCGTGCTCGAACCGGCCGGATTCGTGCTCCTCCCCGGTAAAGGCCCGGCTCACCCGGATGCCGGCGATGCTGCTCTCCAGGTCGGCGTTCATCTCCCCCACAGTGCGGCGCATCAGGGCGAAGGCCCGGTTCATTTTCCGTTTCTTCCATCCCGCCGCCGCCACAATGGCGGGGATGAAGGCGAAGATGATGAGGGTGAGGGGAAGGCTGGACCGGGAGAGGATGAGAAAGGAGCCGGTGAGGGTGACGGCGGTGATGAACAGCTCCTCCGGGCCGTGGTGGGTCAGCTCGCTGATGTCCTGGAGATCCCCCACAATACGGGACATGATGACCCCCGTCTTGTTTTTATCGAAGTAGGAAAAGGGCAGCTCCTGGAGCTTCTGGAACACCTGGCGGCGCATATCCGTCTGGATGCGCACCCCCATGGCGTGGCCGTAGAAGGTGACAACGTATTTGCACACCGCCTTGAGGAGGTACAGCCCCAACAGGGCACAGAGCCAGAAGACCAGCTGCTGGAGCATTTGCCGGGGGATGTAAATATCAATGATCTTTCCGGTGATGGTGGGGTAGAACAGGTCAAACCCCGCCAGCAGGAAGGCGCAGACAAGGTCCAGGGCCAGCAGCCCCTTGTAGGGCTTAAAGTAGGTTAGCAGACGCCGCAGCATAGCAATTCCCCCTTTCTGGAAGCACAAAAGCCAGTATTAAGTATAGTGGATTGCCACCCGGAAATCAAGGTTTCCCCTTGTGCGGAATGTGCGGCAGTGTGATAAAGAAAGTTTTTTCGACAATAAAGAATTGTACAAGGGGTGGGGAAGGGGATATAATAAAGCTAGGACAAAGCGAATCCAGTCCCAAAACGCCAAAATTTCTGTGTATTTTTTGTACATAATGGACAACATGTAAAAGCGCCCTGGTGCATTTTGTTGGATAAGACAAGAAAACGCCTGTAAAAACGTCGGGATTTAACAATTTAACGTACAAAAAGTCACGATGTAGCCAATGATACAAAATGTCAGTTGCACCTGAAAAAAACGGGCCGGTTCGCTATAATGTCATTGGAAGGCCGCCAAAGGAATCTCCCCCGGCGGCTGACAGGGTAAGTGTGTGTGACGCACGGCAAAAAACAAAGGCTGCCAGCAGAAAACCCGGCAGCCAAAAGAAAAGGAGTGTTGTATCCTATGGCAAAAGCACAGGCTGCACCGGAAAAGAAAAAAAGGGAATTCCCGGATGTTTACGCTCTGGTATTCCTCATGTGCATCGTGGCGATGATCGCCACCTGGATCGTCCCCGCCGGCAGCTTTGAGCGGGTTACCGAAGGGACCCTCACCAAGGTCGTTCCCGGCAGCTTCCAGTACATCGACCGTGTTCCCCAGACCCCCTGGGATATGCTCCAGGCTATCTTCCAGGGCTGCATCAACAGCGCCGGCACCATCTTTATGATTATCTTCTGCGGCGCCGCCGTCAACATGCTGGATGAATCCAAGGCCCTTACCGCTGCCTTCTCCACCATGGCCCGGAAGCTCCGGGGCAAGGAGGCCATCGCTATTGCCGCCGTCATGTTCGCCCTGGGCCTGGGCAACGCCGCTGGCGTCTTCGGCAATCTGGGCACCGCCATCATCCTCATCGGCGTCTTTATGGCCCGCGCTATGGGCGGCGACGCCTTCCTGGGCTTCCTCATCATCTACTGGGGCCTCCAGTCCGGTTTCTCCGTCGGCTTTGCCAACCCCGGCATCCTGGGTGTGGCCCAGACCCTGGCGGAGATTCCCATCTTCTCCGGCATGGGTCCCCGCGTCATCTGCTGCCTGCTGAACATCTGCTATCTGTATGGTCTCACCCTCCTGTATTTTAAGACCATCAAGAAGGATCCCACCCGCAGCCTCAACTACGAGGCCGGTATGGAGCTGAAGGATTACATGGGTCCCGTGGACGGCGCCAGCGCCGACGACACCAAGATGACCAAGCGCCAGGCCATCACCGTGGCTGTCTTCTTCCTGGGTGTTATCTTCTGCGTCACCTTCACCATCCTCAACAGCTGGCCCGCCAAGAAGATCGCTTCCTTCTTTGTCGGTCTGGCCGTGGTCACCGGCATCCTCTCCGGCTTCTCCATGAACGAGATTGCCCGGAAGTTCATCAAGGGCTGCCAGCCCATGGTCTACGCCTCTCTGGTCACTGGCTTTGCCAGCGCTGTGGCGGTTATCCTCAACAGCGGCAAGGTCATTGATACCATCGTCAACGTCCTCAGTATGCCTGTTGCCATGATGGGCTCCGTTTTGGGTGCCGGTTTCATGGTCATCATCAACGTTCTCATCAATGTCCTGGTGCCCTCCGGCTCCGGCCAGGCCGCCATGGTGATGCCCCTGATGGTCCCCATTGCGGACCTGGTGGGCATGACCCGTCAGGTGGCGGTGCAGGCCTTCCAGTTCGGCGACGGCCTGGGCAACCTCCTCACCCCCCTCAACGGTCCTATGATGGGCTGCCTCGCTATGGTGGGCGTCAGCTACTCCAAGTACATCAAGTGGGCCATCAAGTTCCTGGTCATCCAGTACCTTGTGGCGGCCGCCATCACCATGGGCCTGTCTGCTGCGGGCTGGGTCGGGTTCTAAGAACCAATAATACCGGTTTCTGTCCACAGGAGAGGACCCGCAGGATTCGCTCCCGGCGGGTCCTCTCTTCATAAAATTCAATCAAAACCAAGGAGTGAAACGCCATGATCGACGTCCGCAAAGCGGTGGAGGAGATCACCCCGGAGATCACCGCCATGCGCAACCACATCCACGAAAATCCGGAGCTGAGCATGAAGGAGTACAACACCTGCGCGCTGCTGGAGGAGTACGTCAAGAAGAATGTGGCTTACGACCGCCTGAAAAGGGTGGGGGAGACTGGCCTTTTCTTTGAGATTAAGGGCACCAAGCCCGGCCCCGGCCGCACCATCGTCTTCCGGGGGGATATTGACGCCCTGCCCATCCAGGAGGACCCCTCCATGTCCCCCTGCTCCAAGGTCCCCGGTGTGATGCACGCCTGCGGCCATGATATCCACGGCACCATCAACGTGGGGGCCGCTTCCATCCTCAGCAAATGCAAGGACCAGTTCTCCGGCTCCCTTTATTTCTTCATCCAGCCCGCCGAGGAGATTCTCCAGGGGGCCAAGCTCTTCCTGAACGACCCGGAGATTGACTTTGACAAGATTGATGCTATCACCGCCCTCCACTGCTCCCCGGAGATTGAAGCCGGGACCATTGGGGTGCGGTACGGGGCCATCCTGGCCAGTGCCGATGAGTTCCATATTACCGTCAACGGGGTGGGGGGCCACGGCGCCCACTGCCACACCGTTCGGGACCCCATTGTGGCCGCCAGCGCCATCGTCACCGGCCTTCAGACCCTGGTCTCCAGGGAGACCAACCCCGCCAACGCGGTGGTGGTTTCGGTCTGCACCATCCACGGGGGCCGCGCCCACAACATCGTCCCCGATAAGGTGGAGATTACCGGCACCGTCCGCACCCTTAACGCCGCCGACCGGGACCGGGCGGAAGAGAGCCTCAAGCGGGTGGCCGCCTCCATCGCCGAGGCCTACCGGGTTACCGCCGATGTGGAGTACATCCGGGGCGTGCCCCCCTTCGTCTGCGAGGACGAGTGGGTGGACCGGGCTATCCGGGTGGGGGAGAAGATGCTGGGCAAGGAAAATGTGGTGATGATGCCCTACGCCGCCATGGGCGGAGAGGACTTCGCCTTCATCAAGGAGAAGAAGCCGGGCGTCTTTATCCGTCTGGGTTCCCACACCCCCGGCGGCCCCTACGGCTCCGCCCATTCTCCCACCTACTACAGCGACCCCAAGAGCATCCCCACCGGTATGCTCACCATCATCGGCATGGCCGCCGATTTCCTGGGGTTTGAGCTCTAATTCGCTTTCTTCTATTTCCCTCCCTCGCTTATGGGGCCGCACCGGTTTAGGCGCGGCCCCATCTTGAAAGAACATGGTCTTCGTTATACAAAGGAGGTCTTCATATGGTACCCTTCCCCGCCAAAGAACGCCTTGGAAAACTGCGCCAGCTGATGAGCCAGGAGGGTTTGGACTTCTGCGTCCTGGCCGGGCCGGAGAATATGAACTATTTCAGCTGTTTTCAGGCCATCACCTATACCCGCCCCATCCGCTTTGTGGTGGGAGGCGATGAGACCCATCTTATCGTCCCCGCCCTGGAGGAGGAGCACGCTGCCAGCGCGGCGGCGGATGCCTTCCATGTCTATTACGAGCATCCCCCCAAGGCGGTGGAATGCCCCAGCGCCTTTGCGATACTGAAGAACATTCTTGCCAAAAAGGCGAATCCGGTGGTGGGGGTGGAATACGGCGTCATCACCCTGGGCAACGCCCAGATGCTGGAAAGCTGGGGCTGCCGCCTGGTGAACATTTCCCCCGCCCTGACCCAGATGCGGGCCATCAAGGATGAGTATGAAAAGGACTGCATCCGGGAGGCCGGGCGGCTCTGCCGGTACGCCATGGGGGTTTCGCTGAAGCACGCCCGCCCCGGCATCACCGAGCTGGAGTTTGAGCAGTACGGCACCACCGCCCTCTATGACCTTATCTCCGGAGAGGATTATCCCTATGTCTTTTCCTCCCCCACCTGCTTCACCCCCTCTGGGGTGGAACGGACCAACATGCCCCACGTCTTTTCCGGTCTGCGGAAGTTCCAGGAGGGGGATATGGTAATCCATGTCCGCAAGCCCGCTATCAACGGCTGCCACGGGGAACTGGAGCGCACCTTCTTTGTTGGGAAGCCGAAGCCGGAGGCGGAGCGGGCCTTTAAAGCCATGGTGGAAGCCCAGATGGCGGTGCTGGATGCAATCCGTCCCGGCGTTGTCGCCAAGGAGATGGACGCCCTGGCCCGGCGGGTGCTGGAAAAGTACGGTCTGGGGGAATATGCCATCCATCGGGTGGGCCACGGACAGGGTCTGGGCCGCCACGAGGAGCCTTTCCTCATCTTTGATTCCGACCTGGTGCTTCAGGAGGGGATGGTCTTCACCGTGGAGCCGGGCATCTACATCCCCCATGTGGGTGGGTTCCGCCATTCGGATACCCTTATCCTCACCGCTGGCGGGTACGAGAATACCACCGATTTTGGGCGCACAATGGAGGAACTCACCTTCGCCTAAGACGAAGACAAGAAATGATGAATACACCGAGGGCTGTGTACGGCGGTCCCCGGTGTTTTCTTGCGGTGTCACGCCTAAAAGGGAGCAGGTAAATCCCACAGTTCTTTCGCAGTATCAAAAACATCCCACCGGGATGTTTTTGATGGGTAGCCCGTGCGGCCCCCTGGTACCGGCCCGTCGGGCTTTTCAGCTCCAAACGGCGGCAGCCGTTTGTCACCAAAAGACCCGCCGTCCCTCGTCCAGGGTGCCGCCCTCGGTGC
>WSMP01000224.1 GCA_013316495.1 Angelakisella sp. | reverse complement strand
TCAAGAAGGCCCGCAACATCGAGTCCGGCTCCGGCGTCCCCAACAAGACCAAGGTGGGCAAGATCACCAAAGCCCAGATCCAGAAGATCGCCGAGACCAAGATGCCCGACCTGAACGCTGGCAGCCTGGAAGCCGCCATGAGCATGGTGGCCGGCACCTGCCGGAGCATGGGCGTAGAGGTCGTTGACTGAGAACCCTATTGTGGGAGGAAAAAATCCGTTTATTACCACTTGGTAGGAGGAGAATGAAGAGTTATGAAACATGGAAAGAAATATGTGGAGAGCCGCAAGCTCATTGACAGCTCCACTCTTTATGACATCACCGAGGCCATCGAGCTCTGCACCAAGACCGGCAAGGCCAAGTTCGACGAGACGGTAGAGGTCCATGTCCGCCTGGGCGTGGACAGCCGCCATGCCGACCAGCAGGTCCGCGGCGCGGTGGTGCTGCCCAACGGCACCGGCAAGAAGGTCCGGGTGCTGGTCTTTGCCAAAAACGACGCCGCCAAGGCCGCCGAGGCCGCCGGCGCGGAGTATGTGGGCGGCGAAGAGTATATGCAGAAGATCATGAGCGAAAACTGGATGGACTTCGACGTGGTCATCGCCACCCCCGATATGATGGGTATTGTGGGCCGTCTGGGTAAGATCCTCGGCCCCCGTGGCCTGATGCCCAACCCCAAGGCCGGCACCGTCACCCCCGACGCCGCCAAGGCGGTCACCGAGGCCAAGGCCGGTAAGATCGAGTACCGTCTGGATAAGACCAACATCATCCACTGCCCCGTTGGCAAGGTTTCCTTTGGCGTGGAAAAGCTCCAGGAGAACTTCGATACCCTGATGGGCGCTATCATCAAGGCGAAGCCTGCCGCCTCCAAGGGCCAGTATATCCGCTCCTGCACCGTGGCTACCACCATGGGCCCTGGCGTGAAGATCAACCCCGCCCGGTTTGTGGTTACCGCCGCCCCGGAGAAATAATCAAAGCGAAAAGCAGCGCCTCCGCCGTAAAAGCGGGGGCGCTTTTTGTCTGCCTGGGGGGGACGTCCTCTGGCAGAAGATTTATTTGTATTCAAAAAGAGTATAAACTGATTCTTACACTCATTCCCCTTGCTGGTAAGATAATTGAAACTGAATACAAAGCACCACTGCCCCCGCGCCCTTGCGGGGGGCCCCTATATAAACCATGAATGGAGGTATAGCTATGGCCGGTAATTACTATCAGCCTTTTTCGGTCCGCGTCCCGGAGGAGCTGCTGGATAAGATTAAAAGGTTGGCCGGGATGAATAAACGCTCCGCCAATAAGCAGGTGGAGTTCATCCTGGAAAAATACGTGGAGGAATGGGAAGGGGAGAATGGCCCTATCCTTCCCCCGGAGTCCTAACGGTGCGGCGGCCCCTGTTTTTCTTCTCCGCCCTCTTCCTGGCGGAGCTGGCCCTTTTCTTGGGCTGGGGAGGATGGTCCGGGCTGGCGGCAGCCTGCGCCGTCCTCCCCTTTGCTGTTTGGACCCGGAGCAACACCCTGCGCAGGCATCTCCTCCTTTGCGGCCTCCTCTCCCTGCTGCTGGCTATTCCGGTGGTTTGGAGCCTCCAAAGGCGGCTGGAAAGATGGCAGGCGCTGGAGGGGGAGACGGTGGAATTTTGCGGCTGGGTGGCCCAGGAGGAGCCCTATGGACAGGGCCGGGTGCGCCTCCATGGCAGCATCTTGCAGGAGGGAAAGAGCCAAAGGGTGATGCTGGAGCTGCGGGGCCTGGGGGAAGAGCTTCTCCCAGGCCAGTGGGCTGCCGGGCGGGTGCTGGTGCTTTCGGCCCGGAAGGATGGGGACGCCTTGGGAGGCGTGTCCCTCTTGGGCCGGGTGGAGGGGGCGCTGGAGCCGCTGGCCCCGCCGCCTGGCCTGCACCTGTTTCCACCCTTGGCCGCTTTGCGCCAAAGGCTTTCCACCGCGGTGTGGGAGGCGCGGCCAGGGGACGCCGCCGCTGTAAGCGCCGCCATCCTCTTTTCCCGCCAGGACCTCCTTTCCCCAGAGGGGCTAAAGCAGCTGAACCGGGCGGGGATGCGCCACCTGCTGGTGGTCTCCGGCCTGCACCTCTCCATAGCCGTGGGGTGGCTTCGGGGAATACGCCGCCTGGGGCTGGGGGAACGGGCAAGCTCTCTGGCGGCCCTGGCG
>WSMP01000223.1 GCA_013316495.1 Angelakisella sp. | reverse complement strand
GCTGATTTTCAGGGCCAGGTCGTACCGGGCCAGAATGCCGTTAAAAATCAACTGCCAGATGTACCCCAGCACAATGCCGCCAATGAGGTTGGGCATAAAGAAGACGGTGCGGAAGATGTTGGTGCCGGGAATCTCCTTGGTGAGAATCATCGCCACCCCAAAGGCCAGGACGTTGATGAGCACCACGGTGACGATGGTAAAACCGGCGGTGAAAAAGAAGGCGTGGACGAACTCCGCGTCCTGGAAGGCCCGGATGTAGTTGGTCAGGCCGTTGGGCACGGCGTCGGTGACGGTGCGGAAATCGCAAAAGGACAGGTAGATGCCCATAAGGAAGGGGACGATAAAGCCGATGATAAAGGCCAGAAAGGTGGGGAGAAGAAAGACGGGAAAATACCGTTTGATGGATTTTTCCACAGGCGGGGGCCTCCTTTCGGTGATGTGAAAGTCCCGGAGAACAGGGGCAGGAGCTGTATTACAGCGGAATACAGCTGCCGCCTCCACTGTCCGGGGAAAACAAACCGGAGGAGCGGGACGTCACCCGCCCCTCCGGCGCTTGGCTAAATTGGTAGGCTATGGGATGTGGGGTTTACTTCGCTTTCTCGGCAGCCCAGTTGTCCACGAAGGCGGCCCGGACCGTCTCCCAGTTGGCGTCGGTCTGGTCGGCAGCGTAGGCGGTGAGGGCGGAGCCAACCTTGTTCTTCCACTCCTCGGAGGGCATGGTGGGGAAGCACCACTTAACGGAGGTAGTGCCCTTCGCTACATAGTCGTTGGCGATGTTCACCAGGACGTTGGTGGAAGGCAGATTCTTCTTGAAGGGGATAACAAAGCCCATCTGGTCGCCAGAGCACATATACTTAAGGCCGGTATCGGAGGTGACGCACCAGTACATGAAGTCCAGGGTAGCCTGGATGTCCGCAGGGTCGGCCTTAGCGTTGACGCACCAGTAGTTTTCTGTGCCGGTGCAGAGGCCCTGGTTCGCTTCGCTCTCCGCGCCGATATAGATGGGCAGCATACCCAGGTTGTCATCTCCCAGGTCGGAGACATCGCCATAGGCCCAGGTGCCGTTCTGATAGAAGACGGCCTGCTCGGTGACAAACTCCGCTACCGCGTCGTCGCCGGTCTTGGCGGAAAGCATGGTGGGAGCACAGGTGGCGTTGTTGATGTACAGGTCCCAAATCTGGCGGTAGTTATCCAGGTAAGTACCCTTGATAGCGTCGGTATCGCCAATCTTATCCGCCTCGAACTCGTAATAGATGGGGAGGTTTGCCAGATGGGTCTTAAAGCGCCAGTCAGAGGAACCGTCCATGCCGGCGGAGGTGAAGGCGGAGAAGCCCAGCTCGCCGCTACGGGCGGTAATGTCCTCGGCCACCTTCTTCAGGGAGGCGAAGTCCTTGATGTCCGCCTCGGTATAGCCGGCCTTCTGGAGCAGTTCCTTGTTGTAGATGATACCGTAGGTCTCAATAACATAGGCGATACCAGGCATTTTGCCGCCGTCCATCAGGGCGAAGTCCTGGCTGCTCAGCTCCCCGGCGATCTGGGAACCGGTGAGGTCGTAGCAGTAGTCCTTCCAGTTCGCCAGGCCAACAGGACCGTTTATCTGGAAGAGGGTGGGGGCCTCGGTCTTGGCGATTTCGCTCATCAGGGTGGTCTCGTACTGGCCGGAGGCGGCGGTCTGGACCTTCACCTCAACGCCGGTCTCCTTGGTGTACTCCTGGGCCAGGGCCTGCCAGGCGGCGTCGGCTTCCGGCTTGAAGTTCAGGTAGTAGACGCTGCCGCCGGTGGGGGTGGCATTGCCCTCCGGAGCGGGGTTGGAGCTGCCGTCCGCGGGAGGGGTATCGGGGGTGCTGCTGCCGCCGTTATTGCCGCCGCAGCCGGCCATCAAAGAAAGGACCATAATAATCCCCAGGGAGAGGGCCAAGAGCTTCTTACTCATTGTCATTTCCTCCTAATTTTCTTTCCGGTACATACATTGTTTTGGCAACGGTTCCGGGAACGCTACCGGTATCGTTTCCAGCCGCTTTACAACTATATAATAGCCTTCTTTTCCGGGAAATGCAAGAGTATTTTGTTCCCTGCGCATAAATTTGGAGAAACGCTGTAAAAACAGCAGTTGATTTTTAACGGCATTCTGGCCCGGTACGACCTGGCCCTGAAAATCAGC
>WSMP01000222.1 GCA_013316495.1 Angelakisella sp. | reverse complement strand
GAGCATATCTCCGAGGAGGAGATGCTCCAGCTGCCCATTATCGTCAAGGCGGATGCCCAGGGTTTCGGTGCGCCGCAGGCTTTGGAGCACGCCGCCGCAGCCCAGGGCCTCCCCCAGGTCGTGGCAGATGGTGCGGATGTAGGTGCCCTTGGAGCAGGTGACATCAAGGGTGCAGGTGCGCTCCGCCGGGTCAAAGTCCAAAAGCTCCAGGCGGTGGATGGTGACATCCCGCAGGGGACGCTCCACCTCCCTTCCCTTCCGGGCCAAATCATAGAGACGCTTGCCGTCCACCCAAACAGCGGAGTACATGGGGGGCAGCTGCTGAATCTCCCCCCGCTGGGTCTCCAAGGCGGCCTCCAGGGCCTCCCTGGTGACAGGGGCGGCGCTTTCCCGCAGCACCCTGCCGGTGATATCCTGGGTATCGGTGGCAAGGCCAAACCGGACCCCGGCCACATACCGCTTCTCCTGGGTGGGCATCAGGTCGATGGCCTTCACTGCCCGACCGAAGAAGAGGGGCAGCACCCCGGTAGCCATGGGGTCCAACGTTCCGCCGTGGCCCAGCTTGCGGCATTTGGTGATGCCCCGGCACTTAGCCACCACGTCAAAGGACGTCCAGTCCTGGGGTTTATCAATACAGAGTATCCCTTCTGGCATGGGGCCTCCTTTTATGATGGGAATTTTTGCTCGATATGCTCCCCCAGCGCCCGGAGATAGAAGCCGGACAGGGCATCCCCCGCCTCCGGCTTGTATCCCCGGATCACCTCCAGGGCGTCCTCCCGCCCGGCCAGAATCTCGATGCCGGGGAAGTAGGAGGAAACGGCGGCGATGCCAATTTCGGTGGTATTAAAGGCGCCGATGTTCACCAAAAGGGGGTAATCCAGCACCGTTTGCAGCAGGGCCGGGGTGGTCATGGACTCTAGCAGCTCCCGGTCCACGTCGCAGGCGGCGATTTTAGCCGGGAGGTCAGGCAGGGCCTTCCATTCCTCGCTCCCCGGCACCACCGGGTACCGGTAGGGCTGGTCCACCTGCCCGCTCCTCCCGCCCAGGAAGAAAACCAGGGCGCAGATGCACAGGCAGAGGGCCGCCCCGGAGAGCAGGATAGTTTTCCTTTTCTTCATCACGGCTCCTCCTTCTACAGAATCTCCCCCAGGGTTTTGGCAATCTTGGCGCCATGCTGGATGGAGGCATCGGCGATGAAGCGAAGCTCCGGGCTGCGGCGCATCTGGAGGCGGCGGCCCAGCTCCCGGCGGATATACCCCGCCCCGCTGGTGAGGCCCTTGACGCTTTCCTCCGCCCTTTCCAGGCCGGAGACCGAGCTGACATACACCTTGCAGCTGGACTGGTCCCCGGAAAGATCCACCTTTACGATGGAAAGCAGGGGATCGACGCGGGGGTCCTTGAGGCCCCGGAAAATATCGGTCAGCTCCCGGTGGATATCCTCCCCCAGGCGGGCGGTTTTAAATGATGCCATAGCAACTCCTTCTTGGGGGCGGCGCTTCAGGTGTTTCCCAAAGCCGCCGCTCCTCTATCGGTTCAGCTGGTAATCTCCTGAATCTCATAGGCCTCGAAGATGTCCCCTTCCCGCAGGTCGGCGGTCTTCTCCAGGGTGATGCCGCATTCATACCCGGCGGCCACCTCTTTCACATCGTCCTTGAAGCGCTTGAGGCTGGCCAGCTTCACATCGGTGATGATGATGCCTTCCCGCACCAGGCGGATATTGGCGCCGCGGGCAATCTTCCCTTCCAGGACGTAGCAGCCGGCCACCTTGCCCACGCCGGTGATGGTGTACACCTGGCGCACCTCGGCGCGGCCCAGGTCCACCTCCTTGGTCTTGGGGGCCAGCATCCCCTTCATGGCGGATTCCACATCCTCGATGAGATCGTAGATGATGCGGTAAAGGTGAATCTCCACCCCGTCCCGGTCGGCGTTTTCCTTGGCGATGGGATTGGGCCGGACGTTGAAGCCCACGATAATGGCTCCGGAGGCGGCGGCCAGCATCACATCGGATTCGCTTACCGCGCCCACAGCCCCATGGATGACCTTCACCTTCACCTCGTCGTTGGAGAGCTTTTCCAAGGACTGGCGCACTGCCTCCACCGAGCCCTGGACATCCGCCTTGACGATAATGGGCAGCTGGAGCATCTCCTCCTCGGAGATATGCTC
>WSMP01000020.1 GCA_013316495.1 Angelakisella sp. | reverse complement strand
CCCCGGCCCAAGGACAGGGACACTATCCCCGGACCAGCCAGGGCGGCGGCAGCGGGGAAAAACCGCCCCCCATGTCCGGAGCCAGGGGGAAGGGCCAGCCCCAGAAGCAGAAAAGGAAGGGCTATGCCCGTTAAAAGGCCAATTCCCAGCTGGAAGGACAGCTCCGAAAGCTCCAGCCGCCCGGCGCAGGCAGCCAGCAGAGCCAACGTGCCCCAGGAGTATGCCCCAGCCAGGTATCCCCCGCCAATGGCGCTGGAAAACTCCTCCGCCCATCCAGCTGGACACTCCTCCGAAGGCTTTGGGGGGCCTGGGGTCCACTGGGCGCACAGCCCCGCTGCCAGGACAACCCCACCGGTAGAAAGCACCCCCACCGCCGCCAGTACCGCCCCAAACAGCCCATAGAACCCGAAGGCCGCCAGGGAGGCCCCTACCGGAAGCAGCACCATCCAGGAGGGGGAAAAGCCGGAGGCCCGCAGCTGGGCCAGCTTCTCCACCAGCAGCCCCCCGGTAATGCCGCAAACCACCGCCGCAAAGGCGTGGGCATTTTCCCCTTCCGGCAGGAATCCCCCCAGCACAAAGGCTGCCATCAGCTGGGCCACCCCGGCGCCATAGATTCCTGTATCCAGGGCGGAGCGGACCTCCGCTCCCCACACCAGCTTTGCCATCAGCACCCCGGCCACGGCGGCCAGCAGCCCCGCCGCCATCAGCCCCAGGAGATAGGAGGCGGTTTTCCCCTCCTCCCCCAGCCCAAAGGCAGCGGCCATGGCAGAAAAAAAGCTCCCCAGCAGGCCTGCTGCCATTTTAGTTGGGCTGTTTTCCTTGCAGAACAGGGCAAAAAGGCACCCTCCCAGGGCCAGGGCCGCCAGGAGCCAAGGCGCTTTGGGGGACAGCTTCCAAAGGATGCTCACACCCAGCACCCCCAGGCCCAGCGCCAGCAGGCCCGCCATTGCACCGGCAGAAAAAGCCCGCCGGGGGTCCTCCTCCCCGCTGGCGGCCCTTTGGAACAGCCCTCCGTCCACCCCCTGCAAAAGGCCGTAGGAGATGGCGGCGGAAATTGCATACAGGAGACCGGTCTCCATTGGGGCACCCCCTTTTTTCTAGGATTCGGTTAGTATTCCCATCTTTGCCCGTAAAATAGCCCGACGCGCCCACTACTCCCTGCCCAGACCGCCTCCTGACGCTGCATAAATTCATCCCCTCTTTTTGAGGGCTTGACCAACACGTTTACAGGCCTGGGGCCAGAAAAAAACAGCTGAAGAAAAACTCCAGCTGTTTTTTCCCTTTGCAAGAGAAAATTTACAGATACAGGTTCATAATCAGCCCATCCTGGTACTTGCCGTCCACACGGAAGAACTTGGGGTAGCAGCCAATCTGGGTAAAGCCGAAGCGGCGGCAGAGGCTGGCGGCGGCGGTATCGATGGCGGAGACAGTGACGCTGAGGACCTGGAGCCTGCCGCCCCGGCGGGCATCCGCGATGAGATACTCCAGCAGCGCCCGGCCGATGCCCCGGCTGCTGTACTGCCGCAACACCGAAAGGCCAATCTCCGCCGTGTGGGCAATGGGGGGACGGTGTCCGGCCCGCAGGTCGGCGGCCCCCACAATCTGGCCCTCCACCTCCGCAATTAGCAACCTATCGCTGCCCCTGGTACAGCTGCGGATAATTTCCTCGCCACTGTGGCCGCTTCCCCCCACCGCCTGGGCGCCATAGGAAAGGAAGCTGTTCTCCCCACCGATGGTCCCCAGGAAGGTGAGGAGAGCCACCGCGTCCCCCGCCGCGGCGGGGCGAATCACCGGTTTTTCTGCGGCCCGGCTTCCCTCCTGGCTGGCCCTGTAGGCGTCCTCCGAGGCTTTCCGGAGATGGTTGCGGATGATTTTGCCGGAGGTGGTCTTCTCCAGGTGCTCCACATATTCCACCACCCGCGGGTACTTATAGGGGGCGGTCATCCTTTTTACATAGTTTTGCAGCTCCTTGGTGAGACGCTCGGAGGGCTCGTATCCCTTTTCCAGGACGATGGTAGCCTTCACCACCTGGCCCCGCATGGGGTCCGGCGCGCCGGTGATGGCGCACTCATGGACTGCCGGGTGGGTGAGAAGCACCGATTCAATCTCGAAGGGGCCGATGCGGTAGGCGGAACACTTGATAATGTCATCGTTGCGGCCGATGAACCAATAATAGCCATCCTCGTCCATCCACATCATGTCTCCGGTGTGGTAGATGTGGTTTTCGTCTTCTGCCGGAACCAGCCGGTCCCCCACCCAGTAGCCCCGCAGCAGGCCCTCTGGATAGCATTTATCCAAACCGCGCACCACCAGTTCTCCCTCATCGCCGGGAGCAACGGGACGGCCGTCCTCCCCCACCAGGGCGATGTCGTAGAGGGGGCTGGGCTTTCCCATGGAGCCGGGCCGGGGCTGGAACCAGCCGAAGTTTGCCACCAGCACGCTCCCCTCCGACTGGCCGTAGCCCTCGTGGATGGTGAGGCCGGTGATTTCCGCAAACTCCCTTGTAAGCTCCGGGGAGAGGGGCTCCCCAGCGGTGCAGCAGTGGGTAACGGAGGAAAAGTCCTCCGCCGTCAGCCCTTCCCGCATCATAAAGCGGTAGACGGTGCCGGGGACACAAAGGGTGGTGGGCCGCTTTTCCCGAATCACTTCAATCATCCGCTTGGCATCAAACTTATGATCCACCTCGTACCCCAGAATGGCAGAGCCGCCGATCCACTGTCCATAGATGCACCCCCATCCGAATTTGGCCCAGCCGGAATCCACCCCGGTGAGATGAAGGCCGCCGTTTTGCACCTGCTGCCAGTAGCAGGCGGTGACGATGTGCCCCAGGGGATAGGCGTAGTTGTGGCACACCATTTTGGGCATCCCAGAGGTGCCGGAGGTAAAGTAAATGAGCATCAAATCCTGGGCGGTGAGGGAAGCGTCTGCCACAAAGCCGGAGGGACCCCGCTCCAGGGCGGCAGAATAATCCAGCCAGCCGGGACGGCCCTCCGGACAGTTCACCAGCGCCTTGCCGGTGAGGCTTTTGCCGCATTTTTCCAGGGCCGCCTCGCACTGGGCAACAATCCAGTCATCCTGGAGGGCGATGAGAAACCGCACCCCTGCGGCGTCCACCCGGTAGGCGATGTCCTTGGCGGTAAGCTGGTAGGAGGCCGGGATAATCACCGCCCCGATGCGGTGGAGGGCCACGGCGGTGATCCAGTACTCCCACCGGCGCTTCAGGAGGCACATCACCCGGTCCCCCTTCTTCACCCCCCTGGCCAGCAGCCATTGGGCGGCCCGCCGGGAAAGGGTGGAGACCTCCCGGAAGGTAAGGGTCAGGCTGTGGCCGTAGTCGTCGCACCACTCCAGGGCCCGCTTATCCGGCTCCGACTCCGCCCAGGCATCCACCACATGGGTGGCAAAGTTGAAATCCGCCGGGCAGCAGAGCCGGTAGTTTTTCTTAAAATCCTCATAGGAATCAAACTCGGTCCTGGGAAGGAATCTCTCCAGCATATTCACCATTCTCCCTTGCTTTCTTTTGTCCAAGATTCTGCCTAAAGGGCGGCGTGCGGGGGCTCTTGGAATTCCCGTTTAGACAAAATAACAGCGCCCTGTCTGCAACAACAGGACGCATCCGTAAACCGGTCACGCGGTACCACCTGATTTCGCCCGGCTTTTTTGCCGCGCGCACTCTGCCGGAGCGGAGAGGGCCTTTACGCCGTGCCATCTCTCGATTCCGTCTCCCCGATAACGCCGGGAGCCGCGTCGGAGCCTACTGACAGACGTAAACGCCCGATGTTCAGTCCGCGACTCTGAGGCTACTTCCCCCGGCACCGGACGCGGCGTTCCCAGCAGCAGCCGCTCTCTGTGCCCCAGCCCTCCGGGGTACTACTCCTCATCACAGTCTTTGGGTGATGTTAAGAATTTGTATTATGATAGCATATCGGAAGAAGCCTTGTCAAGACCCATCCGCCTAGGGGCGCCCCATCCCATGGGCCATAGGGGCAAAAAGGCCCGCTTTTTTTGCAAAATTTTTCCTTGGGTATATATTCCGGCATATTCGGCCATAATCTTTGCATAAAATTAGAAGGTAGGGAGGAATGGAATATGAACTATTCTGCTGTAAGGGCCACTCCGTTACCCGATACTGTCATTCCGGTGGAGAGAGGCGGCATTCGCCGGAAGCTGGCGCAGGTGCGGATGCAGCTGGCTTGTGCCGAAGATCTCTTCAACAGCGCCACCGATGAAGCGGTGCTGGATTCCAGCATCTATCAGCTAAAATCCCTCCAGGTCTATTATAGCTTTCTGATGCGTCAGCTGCGGCTGGAGGAACTGGGCATCCCCATCCCGGAGCTTTCCGGGCGGGAGGCGCGCCCCTTCCCGGAGGGGGCCAGAGAGGTGGTGGAGACTATGGGGTAGCAGCCGCCCCCGAACTGACGGGGCTTTTGGTACTGGGCTTTCTTCTGCTGGTGCTGCTGATTCGGATGCGCCGGGCGGTAGGCACCGCCGTCGCCTCGGCGGCCATGGGCTTTGCCGCCCTGGGGGCGGTGAACCTCACCGGTCTTGCCACCGGGGTGGCCCTTCCCCTGAATCTTTTCACCGTTCTGGTAACTTTGATGCTGGGGATGCCGGGTGTTGTTTCCATGCTGGTGCTCCAGCTCTTTTGGTGAGGCGCCAATTTTGCCCGCAAAATTAAAATTACAGCCCAGGCCATTTCGGTCTGGGCTGTATTCATGCTGCCTTAACCCTGCATCTCTGGAGGCGGTTCGGAGGAGCTATCCTCTTCGCTGCTGCCCTCCCCATCGGAGGCAGTCCCGTCCTCGTCACCGCTTTCGCTGCTCTCTCCCTCTCCTTCCGAAGAAGAGCCGTCATCGGAGGAGGAGCCGCTGTTTTCCGGCAGGGAGACCCCTCCGTTCCCCGCCATCTCCGGCACAATCTCGCTGGCCGAAACGCCTTCGCTGGGCATCTCCACCGGGGGCATCGCGTCGCTGCCTGTAATGAGGGTGGCCCCTGGCAGGTCCTTGACCGCATAGAGATACCAGCCGCTGCGGTTTTTGTGCATCTCGTAGATCATATACTTCTGGGGCTCCGGCTCCCCGATGTTTCCTTCCGCATCCAGCTCCAGAATGGTGCTGGGGGGAACATAGCCCATCTTCAGCTCGATGACATCTCCGCTTACCTTGTTGATTTCCTCCACCTTGGGGGTGGCAAAGCCGGTGATGGTAATAATGGGCACATGGTAGGAGCGTATCTCTTCCTCGTAAAGATAGCTGTCCTGGAGGTTGCCGAAAGAGCGGTGCTCCAGCTTCACCTCCGAGCCAAAGAGGCGCTGGGCCGCCACCTCCACATCGCTGGCGGGAATAATCATCATGTTGTTGTCGTCGTACTCGTACTGGTCCCGCTTTTCTCCCATGGCGGTGGACCATATGGAATACTGGAGCAGGCTGGCATTATCAATATTTACCGGGTTTTCAAAGGGCACCGGGTCAAAAATCACCACCGGCAGCAGCATGGTTTCAAACTCCTGCTTGCGCTTGGAGTTATCCAGGAGGTCCTTGGTGGCGTCCAGGCAGAAGCTGGCCACGGTGAAGAAGCCCACAAAGCAGAGGATGATAAACACCCCTCCAATGGGGGCGGCATAGCGGTTGCGCCTGCCGGAGCGAAAGATGGACTGATTCATAGACGTGTTTTCTCCTCCTCTTTATCGAATCTGGCCGCTGCCCAGGACGATATACTTGGTGGTCGTCAGCTCCGCAAGGCCCATGGGACCCCTGGCGTGGAGCTTCTGGGTGGAAATGCCAATCTCCGCCCCCAGGCCGAACTGTCCCCCGTCGGTAAACCGGGTAGAGGCATTGACATACACCGCCGCCGCGTCCACCTGCCTGGTAAATGCCTGGCTGTGGCCGTAATCGCTGGTGACAATGGCCTCGCTGTGGCCGGTGGAATACTTCCGGATATGGGCGATGGCTTCCGGAAGGGAATCCACCACCCGCACCGCTAGAATGTAATCGCCAAACTCGGCGGCGTAGTCCTCCTCAGTGGCGGGACGGACGCTCTCCCCCAGGATGCGCCGGGTATGGGGGCACCCCCGCAGCTGGACGCCGTGCCTATCCAGGGCCTCCTTTGCCGCCGGCAGGAACTTTTCCGCCACTTCCCGGTGAACCAGCAGCGTTTCGGCGGCGTTGCAAACCGAGGGACGGCTGCACTTGGCGTTCTCGATGATGCGCACCCCCATGGCAAGGTCACAGGGACTGTCTATATAAACATGGCAGTTCCCCACCCCTGTTTGGATAACAGGGACGGTGGAATTTTCCACCACCGCCTTTATAAGGCCCGCCCCGCCCCTGGGAATCAGCACGTCAATAAGACCATTGGCCCGCATCATCTCCTGGGCGCTCTCCCGGCTGGTGTCCGTCACCAGCTGAACGGCACCGGCGGGAAACCCCGCCTCCTCCAGCGCTTTATCCATAAGGGCCGCCAAAGCCCGGTTGGTCTCAATAGCTTCCCTGCCGCCCCGAAGGATACAGGCGTTGCCGGATTTTACACAGAGGGCGGCGGCATCCACCGTCACATTGGGCCGCGCCTCGTAGATAATGCCCACCACCCCCAGAGGTACCCGGACGCGGGTGATAGAAAGGCCGTTGGGCCGCTGGCTTCCCTGGTCCACCTGCCCCACCGGGTCCGGCAGGGCGATGATTTCCTCCACCGCGGCGGCGATATCCTCAATCCGCTTTTCGTCCAGGGTTAAACGGTCCAGCAGGCTGCGGCTCATGCCGCCCTCCGCCGCGCTGGCCGTGTCCCGTCCATTGGCCGCCAGAAGTTCCTCTGTATGGGCCCGCAGGGCGGCGGCGATGGCCGCCAGGCCCCGGTCCTTCTCCCCAGAGCTGGCTAGCGCCAGGTTTTCGGCAGCCTTTTTTGCGCTTCTCCCCATTTCCGCAAGATTTTTCATCCTTTTTCAGTCCCTTTCCTTCCACAGGTCTTCCCCGATAAAGTGGGTCCCCACCTGTTCCCCCTCCAGGAGGTCGTAGAGGATATCCGGATTTTTGCCGCTGATAATGTACATATCCGCCCCGGCGGCCATAGCGATGCGCCCGGCGGTGAGCTTGGTGAGCATTCCTCCGGTGCCCCGGCTGGAGCCCGCTCCGCTGGCGGTCCGCATCAGGGCGTCGTCGATGACCCGCACCTCCGGCACCAGCACAGCGGCGGCGTTTTGGGCGGGGTCGGCGGTGTAAAGGCCCTGAATGTCGCTGAGGATGATGAGGGCGTCCGCCTGGACAATCTGGGCCACAATGGCGGAGAGGGTGTCGTTATCCCCCACCTTGATTTCATCGGTAGCCACTGTGTCGTTCTCGTTCACCACCGGAATGGCCCCCATGCCAAAGAGGGCTTCAAAGGTATTGCGGACGTTCTGGCGGCTCTCCGGGTCGTCCAGGCTGTACCGGGTCAGCAGCACCTGGCCCACGGTGTGGTTGTATTCGGAAAAATATTTGTCGTACAGATACATCAGCTCACACTGGCCCACCGCGGCGGCAGCCTGCTTGCCGGGGATGCTTTGGGGCCGCTCCCGCATCCCCAGCTTCCCCACCCCCACGCCGATGGCCCCGGAGGAAACCAGCACCAGCTCCCGGTCGGTGTTTTTGATGTCCGAAAGGACCTTCACCAGCTTTTCCATCAAACGGATATTGATATGGCCGCTGGGGTGTGTAAGGGTGGAGGTTCCCACCTTGACGATAATACGCTTTGCTTCCCTTGCTATGCTCATGTTTCTCTCTTTCACTTCTCCCTGTAAGCTAGGGCGCCTCTCCCTGGGGGCGCTACCTCTCCTGGTCGGCCTCCTCCTCCGGAGAGGTCTCCTTCTCCACCAGCAGCTTTGTCACCCGCTGGTCATCCATCTCCTTGACGGTGACGGTGAGGGGGCCGTAGGTGAAGGCTTCCTCCACCTCCGGAATATGCTCCAGCATCTCCAGGGCCCAGCCGTTCATGGTGTTAAAATCACTCTCGAAGCCCCTGGGGTTATAGTCGATGCCCTCGAAGAACTCCTCAATGTTCATATCGCCGCTCACTTCCCAGGCGCTCTCCCCCACCGGAGAAAGGTCGGTGGTGATTTCCTCGTCCTCGTCCCAAATCTCCCCCACCAGCTCCTCCAAAAGGTCCTCCAGGGTGACGATGCCCAAGGTGCCGCCGTAGTCGTCAATGACCACCGCGATATGGTTCTTTTTCCGCTGGAACTCCCCCAGCAGGCGGGAAATCTTCATGGTGCGGTGGATGAATACCGGCTTGGTCATCAGGTTTTTCAGCCGCACCGGGCGGCCCTGGATGATGCGTTTAAGAATTTCCCTGGACTGGACGATGCCTACAATATTATCAATGGTACCTTCGTAAACCGGGATGCGGGAGAATTTTTCGCCGGTGACGGTGCGCAGAATCTCCCCCTGTTCCTCCTCGATGTCCAGGGCAGTGAGATTCACCCTGGGGGTCAGCACCTCCTGGACGGTGGTTTCGTCAAACTCCAGGGCGGATTGCACCAGGTCCTTCTCCTGCTCCTCCAGGACGCCCTCCTCCTGGATGGCGCCCACCATGTACATCAGCTCCTGCTCGGTGATGCTGGGGGCCTTTTCCCCCTCCTCCTTTTTGCCAAAAGCCCCCCGCAGCCAGATGAAGAAGCTGCCCAGCGGGTAAAAAAGGAAGGAGCAGAAGCTGAGGGGCTGGGCAATCGCCAGCACCAGCTGCTCGCTGTTCTCCTTGGCCCAGCTTTTGGGAAGAATCTCCCCAAAGGTGAGAATCAGCAGGGTGGCAACACCGGTGGCGATGGCTACACCCGCGTCCCCAAAGGCGGTGGTGGCCGCCACTGTGGTAAGGGAGGAAAGGGCGATGTTCACCAGGTTGTTGCCGATGAGGATGGTGGAAAGGGTGCGGTCGTAGCTTTCCGCCAGCCGCACTGCGGCGGCGGCCTTCCGGTTCCCTTCCTCTGCCATGTTCCGGATGCGAATCATATTCACCGAGGTAAAGGAGGTCTCGCTGGCGGAAAAGAAGGCGGAAAGGGCCAGCAGCACCGCCATGGAACCATATAAAACGCCTGGACTGTCCAAGAAAAAACCAACTCCTATTTTTTCTATAAAACTTCCCCCATGGGGAATATCTCTTTCATTTTACCAAAAAAAGCGGCCCGCCACAAGGGATTTGGCCCTTTGTTCAGGAACTGTTTACACCCGCAGGGATGCGAAAAGGCAGGCAGGAGCGCCCCCTGCCTGTGCCTGCTTTCTTCATCCGCTGGCTTTTTTGCCCGCCTGGGGGCGCAGCCGTCCCCGCAGGCGGACCTTCCGGGCCGCGGCCACCTGTAGCCGGGGATTTTCCGCCGCCCCATCGGCCAGCACCTGCCAGAGCCCCCTGCCAAAGGGGGTGTCCAGCAGGGCCTGGTGGTTTTTCACCACAAAGCGGACCTCCCCGCACTCCCACAGGCAGTCGTGGAGGGCGTCCAGATTTCTGCCCCACCACTCCGGCAGCCCCAGCTTTGTTTCCAGCTCCGCCATTGCGGCGGCGCGCCCGGCGCACAACGCGCCGTCCAGCATCACATTACGCATCTTATGGCTCTCCGTACAGCAGTTCAAAGGTGTTGTAGTGGTCGCCGGTGTAGTAAACCAAACCGTCGTTGGAAAAAACAATCCGCTTAGCGCCGCGGCTGTCCTTCCCCACCGTATCAATATCACACTCGGTATAGCTGCGGCCCTTGGCCTTGGGCAGCAGGCCCTCCCGGTTGCCGAAGCGGTCCCCGCCGATGGCGGTGCCCTCGCCGGTGTAGCGCTCCACGTTGCCCCCTGGCCAGCCCTGGGCCTGGGCCTCTTTTTTGGTCACATAGTTCCCCGGCAGGCGGTTATACAGGTGGATATACAGCCCCACCTCGTCCTTGGTGTGATACCAGCCGTCTTCCTCCACCCCCGGCGTTTCTTCCGGAGCTTCGCTTTCCCCGCTGGCTTCCGGCTCCGAGGCGGAAGAGGACTCCTCCGGTTCTTCGTCCCCCCCGGAGGCCGGGGTGGAGGGCGTTTCCTCCAGCGCCTCGCTCATCCCGCTGGATTCCGACTCCAGGGCGGGGGGTGCGCTCTCCCCAGGGGAAGACTGGGACACAGACTGGTTTTGCTGCTCCACGGCGGGGCCGCCACAGGCGGTAAAGAAAACCATCGCCGCCATGGCCAGACCCAGCCACCTGGTAAAATATCGTTTCATCTGCCTTTCCCTCCCATTGACATACTGCCCCGTTGTGGCAAGTCTCCTTAAAAAGAGGGACAGAGGGATCGCTCCCCTGCCCCTCCATATGCTTTGGTAATCTTATTCTTCCGGTTAGGAACGGCTGCGCTTGGCCATGGCGGCCAGGGCATCTCTTCTGGAGAGGTTGATCCGTCCCTGCTGGTCGATTTCGGTGACCATCACCAGAATCTCATCGCCAGGGGCGACAACGTCCTCCACCTTCTCCACCCGGCGCTCATCCAGCTTGGAGATGTGGACCAGCCCCTCCTTGCCGGGGGCAATCTCCACAAAGGCGCCGAAGTTCATCAGGCGGGTAACGACGCCCTTATAAATCGCACCGATCTCCGGGTCGTTGACAATGGTTTCGATGACGTTAATCGCCCGGCGGGCATCGTCGATATCGATGGAGGAAACAAACACATGACCGTCGTCCTCAATGTCGATCTTCACGTTGCACTCGGCGCAGATCTTTTGAATCACCTTGCCGCCGGAGCCGATGACCTCCCGGATCTTGTCCGGATCGATCTTCAGGGTAAGCATCTTGGGCGCGTACTTGGAAAGCTCCTCCCGCGGGGCGGGGATGGCCTTCAGCATAATCTCGTCCAGGATATAGTCCCTGGCGGCGTGGGTCTTCTTAAAGGCCTCGGCGATGATCTCCGGGGTCAGGCCGTCAATCTTCAGGTCCATCTGGATGGCGGTGATACCCTTATGGGTGCCGCCCACCTTAAAGTCCATATCCCCGAAAAAGTCCTCCAGGCCCTGGATATCCACCATGGTCTTCCAGGAGCCGTCCTCGGCGGTGATGAGGCCGCAGGAGATACCGGCCACCGGGGCCTTGATGGGGACGCCGGCGTCCATCAGGGCCAGGGTGGAGCCGCAGATGGAGCCCTGGGAGGTGGAGCCGTTGCTGGAAAGCACCTCCGAAACCAGGCGCAGGGAGTAGGGGAACTCCTCCACCGGGGGAAGAACCGGCTCCAAGGCCCGCTCTGCCAGGGCGCCGTGGCCGATCTCCCGGCGGCCGGGGCCGCGGCTGGGACGGGTCTCCCCCACCGAGTAGGAGGGGAAGTTATACTGGTGCATATACCTCTTGGTGGTCTCCCCGTCAATGCCGTCCAGCAGCTGGGACTCCTTGATGGTGCCCAGGGTGGCGATGGTAAGCACCTGGGTCTGGCCACGGGTGAACATACCGGAGCCGTGGACGCGGGGGATGATGCCAACTTCGGCGGCCAGGGGACGGATCTCATCCATCTTGCGGCCGTCCACCCGCTTGCCCTCCTCCAGCAGCCACCGGCGGACGATAAACTTCTGGAGCTTGTAGAGGCACTCGCCAATTACAGCGGGGCGCTCGTTTTCCGGGTCGAACTTCGCCCGGACGTCCTCCTCGATGGGCTGGAGGTTCTGGTCCCGCAGGTTCTTATCGTCGGTATCCAGGGCGGCCATCACCCGCTCCTCGGCGTATTCCTTCACCGCCTCAAAGAGGTCGTGGTCCACCTCCTGGGATTCAAAGGTGAACTTGGGCTTGCCGATCTCCGCCTGGACCCCCTTGATGAACTCCACCATCTTCTGAATCTCGGCAAAGCCCTTCATGATGGCCGCAAGCATCACATCGTCGGCCACCTCTTTGGCGCCGGCCTCGATCATGCAGACCTTTTTATCGGTACCGGCCACCACCAGGGTCAGGTCGCTCTGGGCCCGCTGCTCCGTGGTGGGGGTGAGGATAATCTCCCCGTCCACCAAACCGATATTGATGCCGGCGATGGGACCGTTCCAGGGAATATCCGAGATGGAAAGGGCAAAGGAGGCGCCAATCATCCCGGCGATTTCCGGCTGGCAGTCCGGGTCAACGGACAGAACCGTCATCACCACTGTGACGTCGTTGCGCATATCCTTGGGGAAGAGGGGGCGGATAGGCCGGTCCACCACACGGGAGGAGAGAATGGCCTTATCCGAGGGACGGCCCTCCCTTTTCAGGAAGGAGCCGGGGATTTTGCCCACCGAGTAGAGCTTTTCCTCAAAGTCCACCGAAAGGGGCAGGAAATCAATGCCGTCCCGGGGCTTTTTGGAGGCGGTGGCGTTCACCAGCACGGTGGTTTCGCCGTACCGCACCAGGACAGAGCCTCCGGCCAGGCAGCACATCTTGCCGGTTTCAAAGGAGATCTTTTTACCGGCAAACTCAGTTTCAAATACGCGGAAATGTTCAAACATAGCGTTCCTCCAAAGTTTTTTGGCCCCCTCCCCAGCGGGAGGAGAGGGCGTGTCCCTCTTTGGCGGCCGGTTGGTATAGCAATGACTCCATGGGCCGAAGGCCCCTTCAGTCCATCGAGTGACTGCTAAACCGCCGTTTTCCACCAAAGAACGTACCATTTTTGCCTAATCGAGGCAGCTTGAACAGGGTTCGGAACACCGAAGGAAGGCAGGCAGCCGCAGCCACCTGCCTTCCGGCAGCTCTTATTTACGCAGGCCCAGCCGGGCGATGATGGCGCGGTAACGCTCGATGTCCTTCTTCTGAAGGTAGCCCAGGAGGTTTCTCCGGTGGCCGACCATCTTCAGCAGACCACGGCGGGAGTGGTGATCCTTCTTGTGGACCTTCAGGTGCTCGGTGAGCTCGTTAATGCGGCGGGTAAGCACGGCAATCTGCACCTCCGGGGAACCGGTGTCCCCCTCATGGGTGGCGTACTCCTTCATAATGGCGTTTTTTTCTTCCTTGAGCAGCATAGTTCTTTCACCTCATTGTAAAATTTCACCAGCTTCTCAGCAAGGGGTGCAAGGCGGTGCCCGCTGAACGGGCCCTGATCCCCCAAGCCGGGGAGCGGTTGTATGGGCTGGCCTCCCCCAAAACCGGGCAGACAGCGAATGTATTATAGCACAGTTTCTTCCCTCTGTAAAGGGGGAAAACACCGAAAAACCGAGGCAGCGGCTGCTTATTTTTCCCAAAGCTGGGTCATCGCCTCGTTCATCCAAACGCTGCGGTTGCGGCCGTGGCTTTTGGCGTCATACAGCATGGTATCCGCAATTCCCAGGTAGGAAATATAATCGCTTTCCGCCTGGGGGATGACCGTGACGCCCCCGATGCTGATGGTGACCCACTCCGATTCCTGGGTGCGGTGAGGAATCTGAAGCTCTTCCACCCCCTGCCGTATCTTTTTCATCTGCCCAAAGGCATTTTTGGCGCTATCCCCCATCAGCAGGGCTATAAACTCCTCGCCACCATAGCGGGCAAAAAAATCCGTTCTGCGCTGCAAATGGGAGGCCGCCACCTTTGCCACCGCCGCAATGGTTTTGTCCCCGGCGGGATGTCCAAAGGTATCGTTATACATTTTAAAATGGTCGATGTCAAACATACAGATGGTAAAAGGAATCTGGAGCCGCCGGGCCTCGTTCCATTTTACAATGCTGTACTGCTCGTATCTGCGCCGGTTGGCGATTCCGGTCAGCTGGTCCACCATGGACTGCTCCTCCGCCAGCCTGCGGTACTGATACAGCTTAATATGGGTGTTGACCCTGGCCTTTACAATCAGGGGCTTAAAGGGCTTTGTAATGTAGTCCACAGCCCCCAGTATAAAGCCCTTCTGCTCGTTTTCCACATCCGAAAGGCTGGTAATCAAAATAACCGGAACGCTTTGGGTTACCATTTCCTCCTGCAATTTTTTCAGCAGCGTAAACCCATCCATTCCCGGCATCACCACATCCAGCAGAATCAGGGAATAGCCTCTCCTGCTGGCGCTGCAAAGCCCCTCCTCCGCCGTCTGTACAATGGTAACCTCATACTCATCATCCAAAATGGCCTTTAGCTGGGCTGCTTGCAGGAGGCTGTCATCAACGATGAGGATCTTCTCCACGTCGAACACTCCTTAAATCTAAAAAATACTTGGCAGCAGTTTTTCTGCCGCCTATAAAAATTTGCACCTGTTTGAAAAATCAAAAATACACCATTTTTCAAGCAAGCCCTGATTTTTATTTTATTTAGAGCGAAGGCCCAAAGCAAGTCCTCCGGGCTTGTCATCTCCAAGCGAAAAAGCCGGTCCTTCCCTCTGATAACATACTATGTACATCCAAAAGCTGTTGCCAGATTTATGGCCTGGTACAGCAAAAGCCCGGATTTCATCCTTTTTGTCCCTTTCCTTAATATAAAGGATTCTCTGCAAAACCTTTTTCGCCTATCGACTAGAAAAGCCATCTGTGCTATAGTAAAGGGCAAAGAGAATGGAGGAGCCGCAACAATGAGACCGATGGATGCGATTTTGGAGGATGCAGAGAGGCTATTTGATTTTCTGGCGGATACAAAAGCGCCGTCCCAGCCAGCGGATATCATTCTGGCCATGGGAGGCAGCGATTTGCGGGTAGCCGACACAGCGGCGCAGGCGTTTTTGGAAAAGCGCGCAGAATGGCTGCTTTGCACCGGCGGATTTGGAAAGGACACCGGCGGGGTTTTGCCAGAGCCGGAAAGCGTGCTTTACGCCAAGCGATGTGTGGAATTGGGGGTTCCAAGGGAGCGCATCCTTATAGAAGACCGCTCCACCAATTCCGGCGAAAACTTCCGGTTCGGCAAGGCGCTTCTGGCGGAAAGGGGGATATTTCCCCGTACCGGCATCATCGCCAGCAAGCCCTATATGGCTAAGAGGGCCTGGGCCACCGGTACAAAACAGTGGCCGGAGGTCTGCTGGAGCGTGACCTGCCAGAAGGTGGGTTTTCGGGAATACCTCCAGCACAGCGGCGACCCCAAGCTGGTGCTGAACCTGATGGTGGGCGATTTGCAGCGCCTGCGGATATACGCCGGGACCTTCCAGGCGCCAGTGGAGATTCCCGGCCCCGTCTGGGCGGTCTATGAGCGCCTGGCGGCAGACGGCTACCGGCAATTCGTCCTTCCTAATTCCTAACCGCAAAGGGCTCCTTTTTTACACCGAGCCAATCTCGATGGTCTGGTGGGCGTAGTATTCCTCCATCGCCCCCAGGGAGATGACATTTTCCTTTTTCTCCCAGCTGGCAGACGCGTCGGCCAAATCGGGGGCGCCGTGCCAGCTGCCCATACAAAGGAAGCGCCGCTCCCCCGCAGGGGCCGCCCGCAGATAAACAAAGGGAGCTTCCCGTGTATAAAGGCGGACATATTCCCCGCTCTTTTTGCAGCTGAACTGGAAATACTGGCTGGTGGGTTCCCTAATAACAAGCCCGCTGTCCAGCTTTCCGGAATCCAGAAAAATCACCCCGTCCTCCGGCTCCCACATCTGAGTGTTCCGGGTAAGGAAGCCGTTATCGTCCTGCTCCTGGACGGTGAGGGCCTCCAGCTGCTCCAGGCGCAGGCCATAATCCGCCTGGGTGGTGCCGGATACAAAGGGACAGTTAAAGGCAGTGAGGAAACCGCACTGGAAGTACATGGTCTTGCGGTCGTAGTTCAAGACCTTCATCCGGCAGGAGATATGGTTTCCCTTCAGGGCGTAGGTTGTTTTCACCGCAAAGCGCCAGGGATATATGGCCTCCGATTCCGGAGTGCTCTCCAGGCGCAGACAGATAAGGCCCTTGTCCTGGCAGACCAGCTTGTGGCGGAGCCGCAGCGCGAAGCCGCCCCGCGGCATCTGGTACTCCTGCCCGTCCATCTCAACCCGGCCCCCCAGCAGGGGCCCGCACACCGGAAAGAGCACGGGGGCCTTGTGAGGCCACACAGCCGGGTCCCCCTGCCAAAGATATTCCCGGCCGGTACCCTTATCCAGGATCGAAGCCAGCTCCGCCCCCAGCATTTCCACCGCCACCCGGAACCGGCTATTCTCCATCGTCAGCTGCATCTTCGCCATCCTTTCCTGTTGCCGCCCTACAGCCAGTTCGAAACCGGACTCCAGCGGATTGTCCAAATTTTTCCCGATTCTTCCTTGCACTTTTCCGTATAACGTGTATAATAAAATAAGGATTTTTTCTGTCCGGGTCCCAGGCCGGAAGCTGTGGAGCGAGCTTTCCGCAGGATAAAGTGGAGACTTTGTTTTTTTCAGCTATGGACCCTATTTTATATTATACTTGTCTTTTTCAAAATTTTCTATAGAAAAATGGTCTTCCGGCGAAAAAAAGGAAATATTTAGGGTAAGATTTTTGAGATTCAAGGGGGAAAGTCCGCCAGGCTTTCCGGGAAGGGGAAATTTATGGCCGCCATTATCACCACTGTCACCAATATCCGGGCTGTTCTGGATGGTAAGATCCGGACCTGTCACCTGCGCATCAGCGAAGGGCGCATCCAGGGGATTCTCCCTCCGGGGGATGCCTACGGCAGAGTTATTGACGGCCATGGGATGCTGGCCCTCCCCGGTTTGATTGACGCCCATATTCACGGAGGCTGGGGGGTGGACCTGGGGGCGGTAACCAGCCCCAGAGAGGTGCGTTCCTTCCGGGATTTCTGCGCCTCCCACGGGGTCACCTTCTTCCTCCCCACCCTGAGCGCCGACACCGAAGAGCACCTGCTTCGGGCCGCCTCCGCCATCGGGTCCGCCAGCTGTCCCCAGATTGCCGGTATCCACCTGGAGGGTCCCTTCCTGGCGGAGGGCTGGCAGGGGAGCCACATCTCCAAAAAATTTCTGCGGGAACCGGACTACGACCTTTTCCAGCGCATCCAGGAGGCCTCCGGCGGCATTGTCAACCGGGTCACCCTCTCCCCAGAGCTGCCTGGCGCTGCGGAGTTTACCCGCCGCCTCACCTCGGACGGAGTGCGGGTCTTTTTGGGCCACTCCGGGGCCACCTACCAGCAGGCGATGGACTGCGTTCGGGCCGGGGCCATCGGGGTCACCCATATTTTCCACCACACCGCCCCCATGGGCCAGGAGCAGCCCGGCCTTGTGGCCGCCGCCCTGGAGCAGGACCTCTTCTGCGAGGTAGTCTGCGACGAACGGTGCACCCCTGCCCCGCTTCTCCGCCTCCTGCTGCGCACCAAGGGGATTGGCCGGACGGCGGCTGTCACCAATGGGCTTTTTGTAACCGGGCTGGCAGACGGCCTCTACCCCTTGGGAGAGCGGAGCGCCGCCCTGCGGGACGGGGTCTTTACCTACCTGGACGACGGAGCCTGGGCTGGCAGCGTTCTCACCGCGGAGGAGGGGCTTACCCGCCTGGGACAGGCCACCGGGCTTTCCCTCCCCCAATGCCTGCCCCTCTTCTC